>JBGGMQ010000516.1:0-9644 GCA_041287975.1 Verrucomicrobium sp.
GGCTCCTCCCGTTCACCCGATCTCCACAGGAGCAGGGCCAGCAGCATGAGCAGGGAGCTTTCCCGGGGCATGCGCTTCAATGCGGATCTCAGTGTCGCCATGGCTTCTCCCGCATGGCCCAGGTCTTCCTGCAACTGCGCCAGTTCCGCCCAAGCCTGGTCCCAGTCGGGATTCAATTCCGTGGCGCGGCGGAACGCCGCCAGGGCTTCCTCGTTGTTTCCTTGAAGCCGTTTGATCAGGCCAAGGTCCCGCCACGCCCCAGGGAGCAGGGGGAATTTCCGGCTGGCCTCCTCCGCCAGCCTCGCGGCTTCCGCCACTTCCCCGGCGTCCTGGGATTGGGAGGCGAGCACGGACCAGGCTTCCCACAGATCCGGTCGCGCCTGCCACACCTCTCGCAGTTGTCCCATCAGCTGGGCGGGCTCCACCAGGCCGTAGGCAAGAGCGCGGTACAGGTGCAACGTCTCGCCGTTCAGCACCTGTGCGACCATTTCACTGCGGATGAACTCCAGTTCCTGCCGACGTGCATCGGAACCGGTTACACAGTCCGTCAGCAGGGACAGGGCGGGGGCAAAGTTAACATCGTGGCGGATGGCCTTGCGGCAGCACTCGGCTGCTTCAGGCGCACGGCCAGACGCCTCCAGCGCCGTGGCCATGGTCACCAGGCTGTGTGGAGAGTCGGGATCCACCCGCACCGCTGCGCTGGCATGCTGTAGTGCGTCCGCAAACCGCCCGAGGGCGTGATAGATCAGAGCGAGCTCCCGTTGCAGCCAGGCGTCTTCAGGAAAGTGCTCCTGCATGGCCAGGGCCGCGGGCAGCGCAGCCTCCACCGAGTGCTCCCGGATCCAGGAGATCCGGGCCTGATTGAGGTCATAGTGATGGGGGAAGCTGGCGCAGACGGCGCTCAGGTGCCGTGTGCCAGCCTCCCTTCCTTCCAGCAGTGCGAGGGCGTGGGCGACCGATTGATGGGCTTCGAGAGAAAGCGGCTCGCTCTGGAGGATCTGCTGCCAGAGGGCAAGCAACTGGGGATGGTCCCCGTCGCGGGCGGCAATGGCTGCCTCCGCCCGCAGGCGTTGACCAGGCGGACATTTGTGTCGTGCTTGCTCCAGCCGCAACTGGGCTTCGTACTTCTTGCCAAAGCGGGCCGCCAGTCGTGCCGCATGCACCAGAAGTTCGCCGTCTTCAGGACGTCGGTTCACGGCCTCGTCAATCACCGCCAGACTCTCTTCTGTCCGGCACAGGCGTTCCAGGCACAGGGCCAGCGTTGTGGCAGGGCCTGCCGACTGGGAGCCGTAGCTCTCAAAGCGCTGCCGCAGCCAGGCCAGGGCTTCATCAGTGCGGTTCAGGGCAACACAGGCGTTGAACCATTGCACGGACCAGATCTCCACCTTGTCAGACAGTGAGGCGGCGAACCGGAAGTAATCCAGGGTCTCGTGACGTTGTTGCTGCCCCCGCCACTTCCAGACTCCGATCGAGGAAAGAACGGCAGAGTCCGCAGGGGAGCAGCGGTGGGCCCACCAGAGCAGGCGGCGTGCTTCATCCCGGTGCCGGTGGTCTTCCGCAAGCTCTACAGCCAGTTCTTTGAGGAAGCTGTGGTGGGCCTTCTCCATGGGGATCACCCGGCGCAGCAAGGCAATGCGTTCTCCAGGCCGGCCCACCTCCCGCAGCGATTGCAAGTGCCAGTAGAGCACGCGCATGTCATCGGGATGCTCCTCCAGCATGTCCTGCAGCACC
This sequence comes from Verrucomicrobium sp., assembly GCA_041287975.1. Taxonomy (GTDB): domain Bacteria; phylum Verrucomicrobiota; class Verrucomicrobiia; order Verrucomicrobiales; family Verrucomicrobiaceae; genus Verrucomicrobium. Next base: position 1,732 of record JBGGMQ010000516.1, read on the forward strand.
TGCTGCCTCTCCTGGGTGTTTCCATCAAAGGCGGCGAGGCTGAGTCTCGCGAACAAGGTCAACCGATGGCGCGGATGTGCGGATGCCATCTCATCGAGCAGCGGTGCCGCCTCCTGCCGACGGTGCCCGGCAATGGCACGGTTGAAGGCGTAGTTCACATCATACAGGGCGGCATCTGGCAGTGGGAGGTTTTGCAGCCACACCCGACGGTCTGCGGGCACCACGGCCATGCCGCGTGGCCCCGTCAGCCGGTATTCCTCCAGGAATTCGACCGCCTTCAACTCGCGATAGTGCGGTTCACCGGGATCCTGGATGAATAGAGTTTGTCTTATTTCATCATACCCAATGACCGTCTGCATGTGGGCAGAACCCACCTCCACGGTGGCGAGGGCGAAGGGAACGCCGGCGTCAATGAGTAGCTTCAGGCTGTCCCACGTGACCTGAAATTCGCGTGCGGTGAAGCCGTTGTCCTCGCACCACTGCCGCTCCGAGTAGTCGTAGGTGCCATCATAACAAATCGCTTGAACGATCTGCTCCTGCCGGGCGGCATGCTGCCAGTGTTGGGCAATGAGAGCCAGCGTCGCGGGGCCGCAGGTGCGGTGCCCTTGCAGGACGAAGTTCACCGGCAGCCGTACGCGCCGCTCCGTGCCAGTCGCGGTGTGCAGTTGTCTGGCAAATGACTCATAGTATTTGCCGCTGACGAGTTCCGCTTGGGCCGCAGCAGCCTCAAATTCCTTTTGCAGATAGAGGGCATCAGCGCGTCGGGCAGCCAGCATCTCTTTCTGCAAAGGATTGAGCAGGGGTGACCAGGCTTCATACTGGTCCAGCAACACCATGACGCCGGCATGATCATCCACCTCGCGTTTGAGGCCCATCAACTGCAGGGCCACATGGCTGCTCTGCAAATGGCTCAGAGATTCTGACAGGAACTGGATCGCCTCATCCCGACGGTTCAGCAGGTGCAGGAGCCTCCCCCGGTACTGCACTGCTGGCCGGTACCAGGGACGCAAGGAGAGAGCCTCGTCCAGCTTGTCCAGTGCCAGCTCCCGTTTCTCCTGAGCCTGGAGCAGGCGGGATTCACCGATGAGCAGCCAGGGCGAGGCCGGGTCCATTTCCAGGGCTTGTTTCATCAGCGCCCCTGCCGTGTTGAAGTCGCGATAGGTGCAGGCGATATCCGCGCGAAGCGCCAGATGATCGGCATGCAGTGCTGGCGTCAGATTTTCACAGTTTTCGGGATGCGCCAGCAACTCCCAGGCACTCATGGGCCCGTGCCTCTCCAGGCACCTGTATCCGTACTGGAGAAGGGTCTCCGCATCACGAGGAGCCTCCCGCCAGGCGCGGGTGATCAACAGGTCGCCGAGGCGTTCGGCGCTCAAGTTGGTGGCAAGCCTCGCGCCCAAAGTCTGGGCGGCGTGCCCTCGCCAGGATTGGAGCGGTGATCCCAACTCCAGCACATGCGCATAGGCATCAAGATACCTGCCTGCTTCGTACGCCTGTCTGACTTTGTCCAGAACCCCGGCTGGCACGCCCACGCGCTGCGCTGTGGGATGCCCTTCATTCAGTTTGTATTTCCGCTCCACTCCTGGTGGGTTTAGCAGGTTTGAAGAATAAAAACAAGCGACGCATTTCGACGAAAAGGAACGAATCCCAGCGGCGGGTGGCAGACAAAAAAAGAGCGGACCCCCGTGAGGGCCCGCTCTCAATCATTCAGGCAATGTCTCCAGCCCTTAAACTGCTGCCGCGGCCTTGTCAGACGAGGCGGGAGGGGTAGGCGGAGGTGTTGCAGGCGCTCCGGAAGCTTCGTCTTCCGGAGGCAGAGCCACAGGCTCCACTTTCGGAGTGACCTTCACGAAGAGGGGGCAGAAGTGATCCCAGCGATCCAGGATATCCTTGGCGCGTGCGCTCTCGGTCTTCTCCAGGTGATTGTAGATCAATTCCTGCAGTTGCTTCACGTCTTCGGGCTCGGTCACCTGAGTGCCGCGGATCATCTCCGGGTTGTGCAGTTTACCGAACATGCCTGCTTCATCCAGCAGGTAAGCCACGCCGCCGCTCATGCCTGCGCCGAAGTTCTTGCCGAAACTGCCAAGGACAGCCACGAGACCGTTGGTCATGTACTCGCAACCGTGGTCGCCAATGCCTTCCACCACGGCGGTGCCGCCGGAGTTACGGACGCAGAAACGTTCCCCAGCGCGGCCTGCCGCATAGAGGCTGCCACTCGTGGCTCCATACATGATGGTGTTGCCGAGAATGGAGTTCTCCCAGGACTTGAAGCTTGGGTGCGTCTTGACGGGAGTGCGGATCACGATCTCGCCGCCGCAAAGGCCTTTGCCGACGTAGTCGTTGGCTTCACCCGTGAGGATGAGCTTCACGCCACCGCAGAGGAAAGTGCCGAAGCTCTGGCCGGCGCTGCCTTCCAGGTTCACCTGGATCGTACCGTCGGGCAGACCATGGTTGCCATGGTGGAAAGCGATTTCGCCGGAGAGACCCGTGCCGATGTTGCGGTTCGTGTTCGCCACCTTGTAAGAGAGCGGCTTGATCTTGCGCTTGTCGCTGATGGCCACCTGAGCCGCCTGCAGGATCTTGTCATCCAGCGGGTGGTTGTTGATGCGCTCATTGCTGTTCACACGGCAGATGCGGGGCAGGTCTTCGTCTGCCTCTTTGCCCACGTCACGAAGGATGCGGGAAAGGTCCAGCATGTTGGCCTTCTTGTGGCCGGGGACTTCACGCTGACGCAGGAATTCTGGACGGCCGATGAGGTCGTTCATCTTGGCGATGCCAAGCTGCGCCATGATCTGGCGGACTTCGTGAGCCACGGAGTTGAAGAAGTTCACTACATGCTCAGGCTTGCCTTTGAACTTCTGGCGGAACTTCGGATCCGTCGTCGCAACGCCGACCGGGCAGTTGTTCAAGTGGCACTGGCGCACGTACACGCAACCAAGGGCGATCAGGGCGATGGTGCCGAAGTTGAATTCTTCAGCGCCCAGGATGGCTGCCATGGCGATGTCACGACCGTTGCGGAGACCGCCGTCGGTGCGGAGCGTCACACGGTCGCGGAGACCGTTGAGCATGAGCACCTGCTGGGCTTCAGCAAGGCCGAGTTCCCAGGGGAGACCGGCGTGCTTGATGCTGCTCAGCGGGGAGGCCCCCGTGCCACCATCGTGACCGGAGATCAGAATGATGTCGGCATTGGCCTTGGCCACACCTGCCGCCACCGTGCCCACACCCGACTCTGCCACGAGCTTCACGCAAACGCGGGCACGTGGGTTCACTTCCTTCAGGTCGTGAATGAGCTGGGCAAGGTCTTCGATGGAATAGATGTCGTGGTGCGGAGGAGGGCTGATGAGAGTCACACCTGGCTGCGTGTTCCGCAGGCGGGCGATCAACCGGTTCACCTTCATGGCCGGAAGCTGGCCGCCTTCACCAGGCTTGGCTCCCTGCGCCATCTTGATTTCCAACTCCCAGGCATTGGCCAGGTACTCGGCAGTGACGCCGAAGCGACCGGAGGCCACCTGCTTGATCTTGCTCATCGCCCAGTCACCGTTTTCAAACGGCTTGAAGCGACGGGGATCTTCACCGCCTTCACCGGAGTCGGACTTGCCACCAATGCTGTTCATGGCAATGGCGAGCGCCTCGTGAGCTTCGGGGGAAATGGCACCGAGCGACATGGCGGCGGTCGTGAACCGGACGCGGATGTCTTCAATGGGCTCCACTTCATCCAGCGGGATCGGGCCGTCGCTGGACGGCACGAAGTCCATGAGATCCTTCAAAGCCACTGGCGTATTCGCCAGCTGGGCTTTCACATAAGCGTCGTAGTCCTCAGCCTTGCCGGACTTCACGAAGGTGTGGAAATTCTTGATCACCGGGCCGGTGACAGAGTGCACTTCACCCTCACGCCGTGGGCGGTAGAAACCGGGGTCTGCCAGTTCAATGGCACCGGATTCAGGCACGGCCACACTGTAGCCTGCGGCGTGGCGGGCGAGGCTTTCCTCAGCCACTTCATTGAAGCCGATACCGGCGATCTGCGAAGGGGAACCCGTGAAACACTTGTCCATCAGCTCCTTGCCGAGGCCCACTGCTTCAAAGATCTGCGCACCGGTGTAGCTGCTCAGAACGCTGATGCCCATCTTGGACATGATCTTGAGCACGCCTTTTTCCAGCGCCTTCCGGAAGTAGGTGAGAGCCTTGGCAAAGTCGAAGCCTTCAAGGATCGGCTTGCGGGCCGTCTTGTCTTTCTCCAGCACTTCCTGAATGGTCTCGTAAGCGAGGTAGGGACACACCGCGGAGGCACCGAAGCCAAAGAGCAGAGCCATGTGGTGCGTGTCGCGCGCTTCACCCGTCTCCACCACGATGCTCAAACGCATGCGCACTTGTTTGCGGTTCAGGTGGTGGTGCACCGCGCCTGTCGCCATCAGCGAGGGAACTGGGGCGCGATTGTGGTCCGTAGCCCGGTCGCTGAGGATCAGGATGCGGATGTCGTCATTGACGGCCTGCTCAGCCTCGCTGGAAAGGCGGTCCACCGCCTTCTTCAGACCTTCAGGTCCTTCGCTGACAGGGAAGGTGGCGTCGAGAACGCGGTGGGGGAAATCCTTCAGCGCCTTGAGCGTCTCGAGTTCGTTCTCAAACAAGAACGGGGAAGTCAGGTGCACCACATGCGCGTGCTCCGGAGTCTCTGCCAGCCAGTTCCGCTGCCAGCCGAGCACCACGTCGAGCGACATCACACCGCGTTCGCGGATCGGGTCGATTGGCGGGTTCGTCACCTGCGCGAAGAGCTGTTTGAAGTAGGTGAAGAGCAACTTGGGCTGCTTCGAAAGGATCGAAAGCGCCGCGTCATCACCCATCGAGTAGATGGCCTCCTCACCTTTCGCGAGCATGGGGGCGAAGGCCATTTCGACCTCCTCCTTGTTCCAGCCGAAGGTGACTTGCTTCTGGGAAAGGCTCAGGATGTCCAGCACCTCTTTCGGGGCCTGGGGGGACTGCGCGGTCAGTTCCACGCGGTTTTCCTGCAACCACTCGCCATAGGGCTGGCGGGAAACCAGTTGTTGTTTGATCTCCTCATCATAGGTGACCACACCCTTGGTGATGTCCACCGTGATCATCTCACCAGGGGAGAGACGGCCTTTTTTGATGACCTTGGCGTCGTCCAGCGGCACGATGCCCACCTCGGAGCCGAGGGCAAAGACGCCGTCTTCCGTGAGCTTGTACCGGGAGGGGCGTAGACCATTGCGGTCAAGCGTTGCCGCTACGGTGCGACCGTCCGTGTAGATCAGGCCAGCAGGGCCGTCCCAGGGCTCGGTGAAGCAGGAGTGGTACTCGTAGTACGCCTTTGCCTCTTCCGTCGTGGTCGGGTCGATGCCGTACGCCGGGGGCACTAGCATGGACATTGCTTCTGTTACACTGCGACCGGAGAGCACGAGCAGTTCCAGAGCAGCGTCGAGCGAGGCCGAGTCACTCTGCTTTGGATCACACAGACCCTTGAGGAGATGCTCGTCGCCTTCCCACCAGGGATGTTCGAAGTCGCTGGCACGGGAGGCCATCCAGTTGCGGTTGCCGCGCACGGTGTTGATTTCACCGTTGTGGGCCAGCATGCGGAACGGATGCGACAGTGCCCAGGTGGGGAACGTGTTCGTCGAGAAGCGCTGGTGGAACACCGCCAGTGCCGTCTCATAGTTCTCGTCCTGCAGATCGTAGTAAAACTTCTCCAGCGCCGTCGCCACCACGAGGGCCTTGTAGATGACCGTGCGGTGGGACATGGAGGGAATGTAAAATTCCGCCAATCCCTGCTGCTTGCCCTTCAACTCAATCTCACGCCGGGCCAGGAAAAGAGCACGCTCAAACGGAGCATCATCCATGTCATCCGGGCGGGAGACCAGGATCTGCGTGATGAAAGGCATCGTGCGCCGGGCTTTTTCACCCAGTTCACGCTCGTTGACCGGCACTTTGCGCCAGCCGATCACTTTGACGTCGCGCTTGTCGAGCACGCTTTCTGCCACCAACTGGATGCGCAGACGGGCTGTCTCGTCCTGAGGCAGGAAGAACATACCCACGCCCAGATCCAGTTCATGATCGAGCTTCACGCCGAATTTTTCGACCTCAGGCATGAGGATCTTGTGCGGGATCTGCGTCAGCACGCCAGCTCCGTCGCCCGTCTTCATGTCGGCCTCCATGGCGCCGCGGTGCACCACAGCGCAACAGCCGCCTAGGGCGTAATCGAGGATCTTACGACTGCGTTTACCATCCACCTGCGCTACAAAGCCCACACCGCAGGCGTCGCGTTCCATATCCATGTTATGGAGCGTGCCTTCATTCGGAATTGGTTCGTCGTAATAAGGATGCTTGGTCATGTTGCCACAAGGGGATGCAAGGTTACGCCCCTTTGCCCGCTCGGGAAAAGGGGGGAACTAAACTAGTCAAGGAGAGGCAAGTTAGCAAGCAGGGAGTGTGCCGAGGGTGTCCTGCTGCATAAAACCCCCTGCGCAATCGGGGTGCTTTTCGTGCCTCCCAAGCGTCGAGAGCCTACCCTCCACCGCCCTGGCCCAGCTACAAATGACAATTTTGGCATCTCAGTCAGGGCCAGCGCTTTAACCCACCTGAAAAAATGAAAAATCGTAACAAACGATGCAAAATCTGCTTGCATGTTTTGACGAGATGCGCAAGTTGAGGGCTCGCTTCCGCGGTCAACGCGGACTCACGGGTAGGTGCCGGAGCGGTCAAACGGGGTGGACTGTAAATCCACTGGCTTACGCCTACGATGGTTCGAACCCATCCCTGCCCACCATTTCCTCAAAATGAGGGATGGACTTTAGAATTCCTTCCGCCTCAACGGAGAGGGTTGGAGTACCGACTTCAGTCGGCTCAGTTTCGCTCGTTTGAAAAAGGTCGATTGCCGGAAGGAGAGCAGCGCCAGCGTGGGTTCCAAAGGAGTGCCGGGATTTATCCTGGCATTGGCAGGCGTGGGTAACGCGAGTCAGGCTAAAGCCCTGACACTACTTTGCCGGAGCCGCAGCGCCTTTTCCAACACACCCTAGTCTTGCGTCTTCGCGGAGCGAACGGGCATCGCGTCGGGAATCTCCCCCCGCAGCAACTTGCCCGCCTGTCCTGTCAGCCACAGGTACTGGTCCTCCGGCACTCCTGGCTCGGTCGCGAAAGGGCTGTCTCCTACGGGCGGATCCTGGCGGGTCTTGAAGATGGCGGTGCCTTCGTCCAGTTCGTCGAACATGGCGACGTACTGCATGCCGACCCCCAGCTTTTTGGTCTGCTGGAACTGGGACCAGATGAACTCACCGCCCAGCCGCGGGATGGCGTTGACAGGCGCTTCTTTGCCGCGGCCTTTTTGCAGGTTGTGCCAGCTAAAGCCCGGGAACGCGACCGGGAGGTAGTCGAGGTTTTTTTCCTTGCACCAGGCCAGGTCGGGCACGGCAGTTTTTTCAAAGTGGGAGACGGCGTTCTTGGGCGAGTTGAAGCGTCCGATGGTCCATGGGCTGACCACATCTGCCATGGCGATCAGGCGATGCAGCTCCGGGTCAGGGATGCTGTCGCGCGTCAGCGTGCGCCAATAAGCGGGAACTCCGAGCATGAGGGAGACGCCGCCGTATTGCGGATCGTTTTTGAAGAAATCAATGAGCTGTTGCCATTCATCCAGCATGGGAGCGCGATCGGAGAAGCCCAGGCCCCAGAGGGCCACCAGGGGCTTGCCCCGATGCCGCAGGTAGGCAGGATTCTCTTTGGCATCGGCAAAGTGATAGGTGTCCACGAGTCGTTTCCAGTCTTTGATCAGGAGCTGGCTCTCGCCGGGTTTGATGCCTGAGAGGTCATACATCAGCGCCCACTCCCGCCCGTGGTCCCGGGCGGCGGTGCGAGTTGTTTCCAAGACCATGTCATGGGCCCTGGCGTGCCGCGGGTCCTTGGTGGTGGTG
>JBGGMQ010000517.1:0-4209 GCA_041287975.1 Verrucomicrobium sp.
CACTGCGCTGGCTGGTGTACAGGCATCCTTCGTGGTAGGCCAAGCCCAGGGGCTCATGGAGGGCATTTGCAAAGAGGTGCCACTGCACTCCTTTGCCTTCTGGCGCATAGGGATTCTCGGCGATCCAGACTTCTCCCCGGCGTGTTGCCACCGCGAGTTTCCCTCCGGGGAGTTTCGCCAGACCTCCGGCTTCCAGAATCACCTCCGGCGGCGCTTCCAGCGGGAATCTGCGATAAGGAGGCTCCTCGGCAGTGGCCAGGCCAGCTGCCAGCGCCAGGATGCCCATAAGTGTGCTGCGGGTCCAGGCTGTCACCATGTGATTGTCTCCTTGAGATCGGCTTTGCCATCCTGAAACTTCACCTCGGGGTAGTGATCATTGGCTGGGGTTACTTTCACATTAGCGGGCGGCTGGGAGGAGTTTTTTATCACCTCGTTGGTCTGTCCGCTGATGCGTCGGGTGCGCTGGAGGCCACCTTGAGCGATTGGTTCCAGTCGATCTTCGACGTGTAGAGAGCCTAGATCATACTCAAACACCGGAACTCCGCCTGCCTCCAGGCGATAGCCGCGAAATTGCGGTTTCAAGTCCTCCTGGCCCTGAATCTTCAAGATGCCCGTTTCCTCCAGCCGCACGAGAGATTCACCCAGCGGGAGTTCCATCTTCAAATAGCGCTGGTTCCATGTGCCGTCGGCGTCGAGGAACTTACCTTTCCACGCCATGGACCAGCGCACGGTCAGGGCATCGAAGGCGACGTTCATGCCGCCGGGATAGCCGACCGCGATGGCGTGGGTGCCGGTGCCCTTGAGAAAGGTGCGGAAGATGATGGGCTTCGCTTCAGGCTTCAGGACCAGACCCGCACGCTCCGCCATGCCCGTAGGCGGCAGGCTCTCATCCATCTCCAGGAGGTAACGACGAATGCTGTCGATCTGGCGTGCGGCGGTGCCGCCGCCCAGTGCGGGATTCATGGGTTGCCCTTGTGGCCAGAATGGGGGCATGCGGGAGCCTGTGGCAAACCCTCCGGGGTTCAGGAGAAAATCCCGCATCCACTCGGGCCGGAGCCGCTTGGGCATCTGTGCCAGGTCATAGGCTCCAATACCCAGGGAAGGCTGACCATTGATGTCATGACAGACGATGCAGGCGTAGCCGCCTGTGCCTACGAGTTCCCGACCCCATTCCGTGCGGCCAATCATGTCCGGGTTGGTCTCTTTGTGGGTCAGGAAGCGTATTTCCCTGGCATCGGCATCTGCCTTGGCCAGCAGGGCGGGCAGCGCTTTGGCGAGATCGTCATCGAAACCGGGCATACGCACCCGCATGTAGGTCCTCACGGGATCCTTCCCTCGCAAAACGCTCTCCAAAGCCGTCTTCTGAAACTTGCGGCCTACGCCATCCAGCGGCGGTGGCAACCTTCCGAGGTCGCCAAGGTCGTCTTTGGTGGAAGTGAAATGGACTGCAATGCCCGCAGTCGGCCCACCCATCCCATCGCGGGAGTGGCAGGCGAAGCAGTTCCGCTGCAGCATGATCTGCCGGATCTCCGCGCTGACTGCAATGCTATTTCCTGAATCCGCAAGCTTCGCCGCCAGTGTTTGCTTCAGGACACCGCGTTGTTCCTCTGTGAGAGCATAGTGCGGCACACCCGCTTTGGGCTCTGGAGCCAGACAGCCTTTCGATCCGTCGCCTACCAGCAGCGGCACCGATGGCCGGTCTGCATTTGGCTTCCCGTGGCAGGAAATACAACCCAACGAGGCAAAGGCTTTGCGACCGCGTTTGGCCTTTTCTTCATCCACCACGAATCCGGGATCCTTGGCCGGGGGTTTTGGTGCGAGATAGGCGGCCAGATGTGCGGCTTCCTTCTTGCCCAGATGCTGGTCCGGCATCCGGCCAGAAGGACGTGCGACCAGTGGTGACAGAAGAAATTTCGCAAGTTCTCCAGGTTGGTACTTCTCCGACAAGCGGGGCGGAGCCGACTCGCCATGACATGCCACGCAGCCGATGCTGAGGTACAGGGCCTGTCCGGTTTTCGGGTTGCCCACCACCGTCTCTACCTGGCTACGCTTTTTCGCCCGCAGCCCCATCAGGTGATGCGTCAGATCCTCGATCAGATCCGCCTTTTTGTCTTCGGGCATGGCAGCCAGAACATTGGGCATCGTCGTGCCGGGTTTTGTGGCTGCGGGATCTGCCAGGAATTCCCGCACATAGGCAGCGCGCAAGCGGTCACCTGCCGCAGTGAGGTCCGGGCCTGCCTTCCACAAAAGTGATCTAGCCGCCTGGGCGTCGGGCGCAGGGTCATGACACGCGGCGCAGGACAACTCCGAGTAGAGGAGTCGACCGGCCTCTGCTTGCCAATTGTTGCCTCCTTTGGCCCGGAGGCGCTCGTACCCAGGGACATCACAGGGGGCGGAGGCACCAGCCAGGAGAGGTGCGGTCACGCACCCGACAAGCATGGCCACGCGAGCCCATGCCTTAGATCGGGGACCTTGCAGAGTCGAGAAGTGGATCACGGCGTGGGGTTTTGGGAAATCACCTGGAGCTTCACGTTGTCCACATAGTGGCCGGTGAACTGCACCGCGCCGGTGGGCGGATAGGGCTTGGTGCGCAGCACGGCCAAGTGCACCAGGACAAAGCGGGTTTGCGGAGTGACGGGGATTTCCACATTGGTACTCTTCCACGCGACATCATTTTTAAGGGGGAACTTGCGCAAGACCGTGGAACTGCTGTTCTCCCGTACCCAAGGCAGAGTGAGGGGCTGCGGTGCGTCTGCCGGGTCGGAATCCAGCGAGCAGAGTTCCACACTGCACTGGTATTCCTCGTCGGTTGGATGGGGAATAGTGTTGAAGCTGGCGCTCAAGCGCAGCGCAGAGTGGTTGTTGGTCACCAGCTTCCGCACATCCACGAGCCGGTAAACATCCCCCCAGGCACTGCGCCTGGCGTCTTCTCCTGCATGAGTGGCGCTGTTGAAGCGCAGCATGCGCCGTCCACCGCGGGGCTTGATCTCTTGTTCTGTGGTCACTACTTGAGCGTCGTCACCTGCCCAGACACCGGGAGACAGAGGCAGACCGGGAAGGGTGCGCAGGTCAGCGTCTTTGAGGCCTTCAAGCTCGAATCCCTCGACCATCAGGGTGGCACCTTTGCTGGGGTAGGGGGCCACATAGGCCCAAACCAGCGATGCGCTGAAAAGTCCGATCACCAGTCCCGCGGCGGCTGCGGCGATCATGGGGCGCCAGCGGAGTTGTCTTGTCGAAAGGGGCGCCGCCGTGGTCAGGGGAAAGGGAAGAAGGGGGGGCTCGGCACCGGGGATATAGGTGGCGGCCTCGGCAGCCGCCCCCAGCGCTACATCCAGGTTCATGAAATCCAGATACAGGGCCCGCAGGTCTGCATCCACTTTTAGTGCCTGTTGAAGCTGTTGTGTCTCCTCCGCCGTGGATACGCCAGAGAAGTAGCGCTGCATGAGTTCCAGCAGGTGAGGGGAGGTTGGGTCTTTCATGCTGGCTCAGAGGCCTCCTGGTTCAGGCTGCGTTGCACACACGCGAGGAGGGCCTGCCTCGTGCGTTGCAGGAGTTTGTACAGGGCCATCGGGGTCTGGCCACTCTCTATCGCCAAGTCATCCATACGGGTGCCTTTGGTGTAGGCTGTCAGCACGAGGTCCCGTTGGGGGGCGGGCAGCTTTTGCAGGCAGCCCTCCAAGGCTTCGCGCTGGGTCAGGTGGCGTTCCTCGTGGGTCATGGCCTCATCCGCGAGGCGGTTTACCAGTTCATCGTCAAAGATGTGACGGTCCCGTCGCCGGGTTTGGATGAACTTGAGCACTTCCAGTCGTGCCACGCCGTAGGCCCATTTCTTGAAATCCTGGGCCGTCTCAAATTTCTGCCACAGCACTACCATGACATCCTGCAAGACGGTGGAGGCCTCCTCCCTTGTGGGCAGCATGGAGCGGATGAAGGTGTGCAGCCCGGCCTGATGTTCCGCGATGAGGCGGAGGAACTGGTCGTGGGAGGCCGGGGGAGGGGATGGCATGAGCGGGAAAATGCGGGAGGCGGGAAAGGGCGAGACTATGGGATAGCCACCTCAAACGGCAGCATTTGCCTGAAAATGTGAAGAATTTTCAGGAGTGGGTGACTCTTTGACCTCCTTGACGGACTTGGGAAGTAGCTATAAAATATAGCTATGACCACAGCCAAGATATTCCAGCACGGTGGCAGTCAGGCCGTGAGGCTGCC
>JBGGMQ010000518.1:0-4744 GCA_041287975.1 Verrucomicrobium sp.
TTCTGCAACCCCAGTGGTGCCACCGCTCTCTCCATGGCGGCGGAGAACGGCCGGTACGAGGCGGTGGCACTGCTGCTGGCACAGGTCATCATTAACATCAATAGCGAAAAAACGACCCCAGCGTTGTATTACGCAGCCTCGACGGGGCGTGTGGACATCGTGGACCTGCTGGTGCGACGTCCGGAAATTAGAGTCAATGTTTGCCAGCCTCTGCTTTCTGCGGCTCGAAAAGGTCACTGGCAGGTGGTTGATGTGCTGCTGCAACATCCTGACGTCGATTTTAACACGGCATCAAATGGACAGGACACTCCTCTGCTGGCGGCCGCCAAAAATGGGCACACAAAAGTGGTTGCTGTATTGTTGAGGCATCCAGATGTTGATATCAATAAAGTGAACTCAAAAGGTGCAACACTGCTGTATGTTGCGGCCGAAAATGGCCACAAAGAGGTGGTCAGGCTTCTGCTCGATCATCAAGCGCTCCATCCCCGGGATTTTGATGCGCCGATTAAGATTGCCCGGGACAATAAATTCCTCGATATCGTGGCGATGCTGGAAAAGGCCCGGCAGCTAAGTTTGCCGTCAACAAGAGCTGTGAGAGTGCAGGACGTTCATGCGACGGCGGAACTCCTCATTGCGGCTGCGACGGGCAATTCAGCAGCGGTCAAACTGAAGCTGCGGCATCCGGGAATTCAAATCAACAAGGCGAACTCTGGAGGTCTGACACCGCTTCTTGCGGCAGCTCAGACGGGGCGCGCCAATGTGGTCGATCTGCTGGTAAAGGAGTGGGGCATCCTTGTAAACGGGCCTGAAAAGAGCGGTCAGACCCCGTTGCATCTGGCGGCCAGCAAAGGTCACGCACCGGTAGTTGAGCTGCTGGTGAATCGGCGGGGTATCTTAGTTAACCGGCCGGACAAGAACGGACACACCCCGTTGGATGTTGCGGTAGCCAGCAATCACAAAGAGGTGGTCAGAATCCTTCTAGACCGTGGTGCTGCCCCTTTGGACTCGGCGAGCGAACTCGCGGGAAAAATGGGATTCACGGAAATCGTGGAAATGCTGACGGCGGCAAAGGAGAGGCGAGAACGAGTACCGCTCCACAACGCGTGAACCGGAGGTTTAAGGGAGCTTGGCGACCGTACACCACGTGGAGGGAAGGGCGGCACACCAAAGACCCCTGTCACTGCTGACGCCCAAGCAATCCGCCCAGTGTAGAAGAAGCGTCCCGCCTTCTCGGTGCGCTTGCCGGTGGGCAGCCCAATGGTCAGTCGACTTCGCATGTCTTCTTTGTAGCGACCTAGGACCGGGATGGTTTTGCCATACTGCTGACGCCCAAGTTGCCTGCCCCAGTGTAGAAGAAGCGTCATGCTTCTCGGTGCGCTTGCCGGTTGATGAGCCATCGTCCTCGAGCACCAACGCACATTTTCGCCTGAGCAGCTGAAAACTGAAAACTTGAAACTGAAAACTCCCCCCGCACCCCGCTTGCGGCGAGGCCTTGGGGAGAGTATAACTTGGCGGGACAAATTTCCCAATCCACCCAGGCACTCCTCGGTGCTTCACGTTCAACCGGTTCCAACCCCCGCCTCTCATGAGCAAGCCTGGTTTCTTTGCCCGTATCTTCGTCTGGTTGTCCGGTGCCAGTGACGTGAATCTCGCGGAATGCCCGGCTTGGGAGGTGCGCAAATACGTCGCTTTCGGTGCCACGGTTCTCGTCCCGTGCGTTTTCGCCTTCATTGCCGCAGCCTACGCCATCTCGACACTGACGGAAAATTGGAACGTCGTTTTTGGGGTCGCGTCTGTCTGGGCCTTCATCATTCTCACGGTCGACCGGGCGCTTCTCGCGACCTACCGCGCCTACCAGTCCTTCTTCCGCAAGATCAGCCAGTTCCTCCTCCGCGTCGTGGTGGCTGGGCTCATGGGCATCACCATCTCCCACCCGCTGACGCTTCTCCTCTTCAAGGACACCATTTCCTCGGTCATCGAAAAGGACCGCGAAATTGAACTGCAGGGCGTGCGTACTGCAGCCCTCGACCAGAAAAAGTTTGTCGAAGAAAAGATGGCTTTGCTGGACATTGAAATCGCCAAGGCCCGTCAGAAGTGGGACGAGAGTTTCAGTGCCAAATTCCTCGTCAACGAAAACGGACCAGGCGACAACAAGAACCTCACAGAGGAGCAGAAGCGGGCCAAAGCGGAGCTTGAGAAGCAGATCACAGAAGCCAAAGCTCCTACGCTCGAAAAACTGGATGCTGCTGAAAAGGAAATTACCAGCCTGACCACCCAGTCGGTCAAGCTTCAGTCGGAACTCGATTTCTGGCAGAAGGAGTTTGAGCGGGAACTCAATGGTCAGCGCAGTGGCATCATCGGCCTGGGACCTCGTGCCAAGAGCATCCAGAGCGATCAGCTGGCCTGGCGTCGCGATGAAAGCAAACGTCTGGCAGGCACACTCGAGGCCCGCACTCTGGAGCGGACTCAACTGCAGGCCGAGGCAGTCTCCATCGAGCAGAATCTCACCGCTGCCGCCGAGGTCAAAGCCGTGGCCGCTGCCGCCAAGGTCCGCCAGGAACAGCAGCGCATCGAGGGCCTGCGCCAGCAGGTGCAACAACAGCAGGCGGACCAGTTCGTGGATCAGCAGAACCAGATCCGCAGCACGCTGAAGGCACAGATCGACACCCGCCTCGACCAGATGACACAGTTTCAAAAGGAACTGGCCAAGATCGGCGAAGACGAGCAGTCACGCATGGCCATCATTCGGGCTGAGCCTCGTCGCGACATCCTCAAGCAGACGCTGGCGCTCCATCGCGTCTTCAATGAAGGATCTGAGGGCGGCCAGTTCGCCCTCACCGCCTATGTCGTTCTCTCCCTCTTGTTCATGCTGGTGGATACCATCCCGCTCATGGTCAAATTCTTCGCGAAGCCCGGGCCGTATGACACGCTGGTGGATTGTGATGAAGTTCGCTTCGACAAGGAGCGCGAGTCCTTCCTGAAAAGCTACAAGCGCTACATGGACGAACTCGCCGGGGGGCGGCTGCTGCATTTGACCAGGAACAAACCACTGGAGCAGGCCCTCATCGAAGGCGTCGACCGCTCCAAAGCTGCCAAGGAGTTCCTGGAAACACTCATGGACCTGGAAACAACCTTCCAGGAGCGCGTCAAATCCCAGGAAGCCGCCCTGGCCAGTGCTTCCTCCCAGTTTTCCACCGACGAGCGCAGAGTCATGCTGCAGCACATGGCAGACACGTTCTACAGCGATCTGCGCAGCCGCATGGAGCAGTTCTTCCAGCAGGGGGCCTCAAAGCCCGCCAGTACCGTGTAGCACTTGAAGTGGCAAGGCAAACGGCAGAGTCAGTCACCTTGCCGCGATCGCCAGTTGCTGCCGCGTGGCAGGGCTGGGCAGCCGACCCTGCACTTCATTCAATCTGCAAGTCCGCATTCGTGGCAGCACGTAGCGTGCGAACTGTTCACACTCATCCAGGTGAGGGTAGCCACTGAGGATGAACGTCCGCATCCCCATGTCCATGTACCGTTGCAGCTTCTCGTAGACCTGGTCAGGATTGCCCACAATGGCGCTGCCGCAACCGCTCCGGCCGCGGCCAATGCCGCTCCAGATGTGCTCTTCAATGTAGCCGTCCTTGTCCGCTTGAGTGCGCAACGCGTCCTGGCGCAGCACGCCAGCAGACTGGCAATCCTGGGAACGGCCCTTGATCTCGACTCCCTGCCTCTCATCAAGCTTCGAGACCAGCCGCCGGGCCGCGTCTCGCGCTTGAGACTCTGTCTCTCTCACGATCACATGAATGCGCATTCCATAGTCGATCACCCGGCCGTAGGCTGCCGCCTGCTTTGTGAGACTGCGCATGGTCTCCAAAATCTGTTCAGAAGTCTCTGGCCACATCAGAAACACGTCACAGAAGCGGGCACAAAGATCCTGGGCCCGGGGTGAGATGCCGCCAAAATACTGCAAGGGGCCCCCGTGTTGCTGGTACGGCCGGACCGCCGCCGTGTGCAGCGGTGCAATGTTGTAGAAATCTCCCGTGAATTCCACGAACTCCTGGGTCCAGCACTGCTGGAGAATCTGCAGCACCTCCGCGCTGCGCGCATGCCGCTCGGCATTGTCCTGCTTCACCCCGGGCAGGTCGGAGGAAATGATGTTCAGGGCCAGCCGTCCTCGAGAAACGTGGTCCAGCGTGGCAATCGCCCTTGCCAGCATGGGCGGGTGGACTTCACCCATGCGCAGCGCCACCAACTGGTGGATCTGGCGCGTCAGTACCGCCATCGAGAAGGCGAAGCCAAGGGCGTCCTGGCCGGGACTCCAGCTGGAGGACAGCAGCAGGTTCTGGTAACCCAGCTCGTCGGCCCGCCGGGCGATGTCAGAACAATGCTCAAACGTGCTCCGGTGCAGGGTGTCCGGCACTCCCAGGAATTCGCAGTCGTCCGCACAGAGCGCTCCAAACCACGATACCTCCGCCTGCCGCCGCCGGGTACGGATGCAAACGCCGGGTGGCAAATGAGAAGTTAGAGGGAAGGAACTCAAAACCGAGACGAATTATGGAAATAATAGCCTATTTATTCGGTTCACAAAGAATATTTTCGCCCAACTAGCCTTTCGGTTAGTCCCGACGGAGGGAGGACATCACCCGAAAACGAGGCCCCCCAAATCCTTTAGGTGAGTACATCCAAAGGAGTATGGCCTGCGGACCTCACCTCAAAGCTCTGATATCAGCTGCTCTTCTGGTGATATTTTTCAAAACTT
>JBGGMQ010000519.1:0-11310 GCA_041287975.1 Verrucomicrobium sp.
CCGCCTCGGTGAGAGCATCTATGACTACCCGTTCCAATGGGGCAGCAAACGCACAGGCCCCGACCTTGCGCGCATCGGGGGCAAGTACCCAAACGTCTGGCACTACAATCACATGAAGGATCCGCGTGCGGTGAGCCCCGGCTCCAACATGCCCAACTATGCTTGGATGCTGGACAAAAAGGCCGACGTCAAGGCCCTTCCCTCCAAGATCGCTGTGCAGCGCCGCCTGGGCGTGCCCTACCCGGCCATGAGCCGGGAGGAGATCGAGCAGAACGCCATTGAACAAGGGATTGCCATCTCCACAGATCTCAAGAAATCGGGGGCGTTCGCGCTGCCGGACTCCCAGCTCGTCGCCCTCGTGGCCTACCTTCAAAAGGTGGGCCAGTACGAGGCTCCAGAAGAGCGCCCGGCGGAAGTCCCCTGGAACCAGAAACCCTTCCCCGTGGTGCCTGCCCTGCCTGACAAACATCGGTCTGACCAGGTGCCTCCTCCTGCTGACTCAACCCCGTAAATCCATGTTCCGACGCCTTGTCCACGAGCACTGGCATGATGTGGTGCCAGTTATTGCCTTTGTCCTCACCTTCGCCGTGTTCATCGTTGCCTTCGTCCGGGCAGTACTGGCGAAGAAAGAGACCATCCAGCACATGGCCGTCCTTCCCCTGGATCTGGGAGAGGCCACTGCGTCGATGCGAGTCGTATGCGCCGACACTTGCCGGGGCTGCATCGCCTGCCGCCATCGGGAAGACGCCCACCTCCATCATTGAACGACATGCCCCAGTCCTCCAAGGAAACAACTCCGGAGCTTCGTCCCCATGTATACGACGGCATCCAGGAATACGACCAGAAGCTGCCCAACTGGTGGCTCTTCACCTTCTACATTGCGATCGCATTCTTCGTGATCTACTGGCTCGCCTACTACCAGTTCCAGCTCATCCCCACAGATGAGGAGCGCATGCAGGCGGCCATGACTCAAATCGAGGCAAGCCGACTCAAACAACTGGAGTCGCTGGATGAGGTTAAGCTCTGGGCCATGTCCCGCGACCCCGCCGTGGTGGAGGCTGGCAGGGCTACTTTCAATGCCAGCTGCATGGCCTGCCATGGGCCGAATCTGGCAGGCGGTCCCGGTTTGCCGGGGCTGTCTCTGGTGGATGCCGTGTGGAAGCATGGCGGTCAACCGACGGAGATCCTCAAGATCATTCGCAAGGGTGCGCCGGATGTCTCCAAAGGCATGCCTGCGTGGGAGCCTCAACTGGGGCTGCCCCGTGTGCTGGACGTCCTGGCCTATGTTTTGAGCCATCACCAAGAGGGTGAGGCTTTTCGTGTGGATCCCCATGACAGACCTGCATGGCAGGCAACCGCCGCTGCCGCTGCCGCCGCCACCGTCCAGCCCTAAGCCCCTGTCATGAGTCGCGCCCTGCCCAGCTTGATCAGTGTCACCACCATCGCCCCCGATGGTTCACGACGCTCGGTGCATCCAGCGGATGTGCGCGGCAGGTACACGCTCTGGCGTCGTCTCGTCGCGCTGGTCCTGCTGGCCATCTACATCCTGCTACCATGGATTCCGGTCAACGGCAGCCCGGCCGTCTTCCTGGACGTGGCCAGCCGGAGATTTCATCTCATGGGCATCGTCCTGGCGGCGGAGGACTTGTGGCTGGGTTTTTTCCTCGTCACCGGTCTGGCCTTCTCGCTCTTTTACGTCTCTGCGTTGTTCGGCCGGGTCTGGTGTGGCTGGACCTGCCCTTACACCGTCTTTCTTGAGCATGTCTTCCGTCGGGTGGAGCGTCTCATCGATGGTGACAGTGCTTCTCGCAGGCGTCTTGAAGAAGCTGGGTGGAGCGTGGCGAAGATCACCCGGCGAGTGGTCAAACACGGCATCTACCTGGTGCTCTCCGCCTTCATCGCCCATGTGTTTCTCTCCTACTTTGTCTCCCTGCCGCAGCTCTATGCGTGGATGCAGGGCCCGCCCTCCCAACACTGGCTGGCCTTCGGAGTGGTGGTTTTCCTGACGGGAACGCTCTACTTTGCCTTCAGCTGGTTTCGGGAGCAGTTCTGCATCATCTTGTGCCCCTACGGCAGGCTGCAATCGGCGTTGACGGATGACCACACTCTCAATGTAGGCTATGACCAGGTGCGCGGTGAGCCTCGCGGAAAGGTGAACGCTGCAGGGGCGGGCGACTGCATCAACTGCCAGCGGTGTGTGCAGGTGTGTCCCACAGGCATCGACATCCGGAACGGATTGCAACTGGAGTGCATTGGCTGTGCCGCCTGTGTGGACGCCTGCGATGAGATCATGACCAGGGTGGGGAGGAAGCCCGGGCTCATCCGTCATGATTCCCAGGCTGCCTTTCAAGGAGGGCTGACGCGCTTCATCCGTCCGCGCATCATTCTCTACAGCCTGTTGCTGGCCTGCGGCATGCTGGTCTCAGGGTTCTCCCTCCTCGCGGTCAGACCCGCGGGCATTTCCTTAAACCGACTCACAGGAGCGCCGTATTTCGTCAACAGTGGAGAGATCCGGAATCAGTTCCAAGTCCGGCTGGTCAACAAACGGACGGAATCTGCAGTCTTCCGTTTTGCGCTGGGACCGGACACCCCAGGGGAGCTGCGCCTCACCGGTGCGGAGGACGCCGTTATTGTCCCCCGCTTGGGTGAGGTGGTGAAGACGGTGGTCCTGGCCATGCCTGCCGCCCGTTTCAAGGGAGCGTTGAAAGTAAAGCTGCAAGTTTCCATGAACTCGGATCCCTCCCGGCCGCTGGAGCGGGAGCTGGAGTTCCTCGGTCCTGACCCCCGCCTGCACAATGATGACTATCTCAATCCGCAAAACTATCTCCGCTAAACCGTGGCTGCTGGTGGTGGCTGTCTTTGTGGGACTCATCGTCATGTGGACCGGATTGATCATCATCGCAGTTCGGAATACTCCGCAGAATGTGCCCCTGACCACCGTGACTTCCCATGACAGCCGTTGACACCACAGCCAGCGCCTTTGCTGCGGGGCTGGTGACCAGTCTGCACTGCGTGGGCATGTGCGGGCCGCTGGCGTGTGCCTGGGCGGCAGGGCCACGGGGCAGTGCGGCCCTCTTTTTGCGGAACACTGCTGCCTATCACGGGGCGAAGCTGATTTCCTATGCCCTGGTGGGAGCTCTGGCCGGAGCCATGGGGACTCTGCCGCTGCGTACATTCCAGCACGGTCCCGGGTTGCTGGTTCCGTGGCTTCTTGTGGCCATGTTTGGGGTGGTGGCCTTGGGACTGGAGCGCTGGATCCCCAAGCCACTCTTTCTCTCCCGGCCCATGGCCCGGGTCCGGACATGGGCGATGCAACGCGGAGCGTTCAGCCGGGCAGGGCTCCTGGGTCTGGCCACCCCATTGCTGCCCTGTGGTCCGCTCTACTTGATGTTCGCGCTGGCGATGGCGAACGGATCCGCGGCCAAAGGGGCTGGTTTTGCAGCGGCTTTTGGATTGGGTACTCTGCCCCTGCTGCTGCTTGCCCAGTCCCAGTTGCGTCTGTTGAGCCTGCGCCTCACGCCTCTGCAGATGCAGCGGCTCCAGCGTGGTCTGGCCTTGTGCGCCACGGTGGTGATGGCCTGGCGGCTGCGGGGAACTTTTATTGGCGCAGAAGAACTCTCCTGCTGCCATTGACCAGAACCTTTTGATGAGTGATTCACCCTCCCTTCCCTGTCAACACTGCGGCACCGCCGTGCCGGAGCACGCTGCGGATCCGCGATTTTGCTGTGGAGGTTGTGCGGCAGTGCACAGCATGCTGCTGGCGGAAGGGATGAGCCGGTTCTATGAATTGTGTGGTGCCGCGGCCCTTGCACCGGTGGCTCCGGAAGCCTTGCGGACCAGGGATGACGGCTGGCTCAGGGAACAGGCGGATGAGGCGGACGCCATCGCGGGCCCTGATGGCGCTTCGACGCTGACTCTGGCCATTCAGGGTGTTTCCTGTGTGGGCTGTGTCTGGCTGATCGGGAAGGTCTTCCAGGACCAGCCGGGCGGGTTGCAAAGTGATGTGCATGTTGCCCGCGGAGAGGTGCATTTGAAATGGCAGCCCGGACAGTTCGACCTGCCAGCCTTTGCTCTGCGTTTGCAGCAGTTTGGCTATCTGCTGGGTCCATTTGGGAGCCAGGGGCAGGTCTCCGTGCAGTCCACCTCTTTCGGGCGCAGGGCCGGGCTCTGCGGAGCCTTTGCGATGAATGCCATGGCCTTCTCCCTGCCGGGGTATCTGGGCATGCGGGCGGATTTCCTTTTCGCTCCCTGGTTTGACATCATCGCCGCATGCTCCGCCACGCTTTCGGTTCTGGTGGGCGGTAGTTATTTCATGGAGCGCAGCTTCCAGTCTCTCCGGCAGGGCGTGCTGCACATGGACACCCCCATTGCCCTGGGCATCCTCCTCGCCTGGCTGGGGTCTCTGGTGGGCTGGATGACGGGTGAGCCGGGGCTCAAGTATTTCGACTTTGTGGCCGTGTTTGTGTTCCTCATGCTGACGGGTCGCTGGCTGCAGCAGGCCGTGGTGGAGCGCAACCGCCGCCGCCTGCTGGCCGCCAGTGCGGTGCCAGAATGGGCACTCCGTCTCAAGGATGGTGGTGATGAAGTGCGGATCCCTTTGCATGAGATCAGTGCCGGGAATGTATTGCGGATCCCGTCTGGAGCCGTCTGCCCCGTCAGCGGGATCATGGAGTCAACGGACGCCTCCCTCAGTCTGGAGTGGATCAATGGAGAGAGCTCCGCTGTCACCCGTTCCCGGGGGCAGGCCGTTCCCTCCGGGGCGGTGAATATCGGCACACGCTCCGTCGAAGTGAAGGCACGCGAAATCTGGCGGGAATCTCTGCTGTGCCGCCTCCAGGCCACGGCAGGGGAGGCAGGGGACAAGCCCGCAGCGAGTCCCTTCCTGGCCGGGTATCTCGCGCTGGTGCTGCTGCTTGGGGTGGCAGGCGCGATCGTGTGGTGGGTGACGGGGCACGGTGTGGTCAGGGCACTGCAGGTGATGATCTCAGCTTTTGTCGTGTCCTGCCCCTGTGCTCTGGGCGTGGCAGTGCCTTTTGCTGATGAACTGGCGGCCTCACGCATGGCGCGTGCCGGAGTGTTTGTGCGCTCCAGCACCCTTTGGTCCCGTTTGCTTCGCGTGCGCAAGGTGGTTTTCGACAAGACGGGTACATTGACCCTGGAGAATCCCGTGCTGACCAATCCCGGTGCCGTGCTCTCGCTCGATGCCACGGGGCGTACGGCCCTGCGTCGGATTGTTTCCAGCAACCTTCACCCCGTCAGTCGCAGTTTGTTTGACTTCGTGGGACCGGTCAGCCAGGGGGAGACGGAAAGGAGCCTCACGCCTGTCGAAGAAGTTGTGGGGCAGGGGATGCGCTGGGAGGACAGCAATGGGAGTGTCTGGACATTGGGCCGACCGGGCTGGAGTCTCCAGACGTCTGAATGTGCACCTCCTGCAATGGAGGCCCCTGACACCTTGCTGGCGCGCGATGGTGCCGTTGTCGCAGGCTTCAACTTTGCCGATGCCCTCAGACCCGAGACTACGGAGGCCTGCCGTCAACTGAGAGCGGATGGGTGTAAAATCTATCTGCTCAGTGGGGACCGGAAGGACAAAGTGCAAACCGTTGCGGGACAGCTCAGCATCCCTGCGGATCACTGGCAGGCAGAGATGACTCCTGAAGAAAAGGCTGAACGGGTGAACCGGCTGAATCAGCAAGATACACTCTACATCGGCGATGGAGCCAATGATACATTGGCTCTGGCAGAAGCCTTTTGCGGTGGCAGTCCCGTCACTGGACGCAACTTTCTTGAGCATCGGGCGGACTTTTATTTTCTCGGGAGCAGTCTGCGCTTCATGCCTGAGTTGCTGGCTCTCGCCAGACAGCGTGCACACGCGGTGCGCTGGGTGTTTGGTTTTGCCCTCAGTTACAACACTGTGGCCGTGGCGCTCTCTCTGGCAGGCTGGATGAGCCCCTTGCTTGCCGCTGTTTTGATGCCTCTAAGCTCGGTGATCACCCTGGGACTCGTGGCATTTCATTTCCGGCAGACTCGGCGTAGGGATTCCGGGTCACAAGAACAGGGGCAATTGGAGCAAACGATGCGGCGTCAGGTGCCACCAGTTCCGATATCTTAGTGTCAGGAACCCATTCGCACGGCCATGAAAACATACCGCCATATTATCGTCGGGATAGACTTCTCACCCGCTTGCCGGTCGGCTCTGAAGACCGCCGTGCGCATCGCAGCCGCCAGCAGCATCCCTGTGACGGCAGTCCATGTCATGGATGCCAAGCTTGCTGCGGCGATCAAAGAGGCTCACAAC
This sequence comes from Verrucomicrobium sp., assembly GCA_041287975.1. GTDB lineage: Bacteria > Verrucomicrobiota > Verrucomicrobiia > Verrucomicrobiales > Verrucomicrobiaceae > Verrucomicrobium. Next base: position 6,296 of record JBGGMQ010000519.1, read on the forward strand.
TTCAGTGACGAGCAACTTTTTGGCGATATGACGGAGCGGGTGCAGGCTTTCATGGAGGATTCTGAAATCGGCACGCAGTTGGTGAAGTCAGAGCTGACGGTTGGCCATCCTTTCGCTGCCTTGGGCGCCGCCTGTCTGCGCCATCAGGCGGATCTGCTGGTGTTGGGATCGCGCGGTTCAGAGCATGGTCCCAATCAAGTTGGCACCGTCGCTTCCAAGTGTTTGCGCAAAGCCCCTGCTGACGTGCTTCTGGTGCGGGTGCATGGTCAGGCTCCGTTCAAACAGGTGCTTGCCTGTGTCGATCTGTCTGAGACTTCTGCCATCGCGGTGCGTAGTGCACGGTGGATAGCAGAGCAGGACGGCAGCCAACTCGATTGCCTCTTCGTGTACCAGAGTGCCCTTGCACTCTCGCTGGACTATGGCGGCTTCGTGCCGCCGCTGCCCGTGGCGGATGTTTCCATGGGCGACACTTGGAAAAAAGATGTGGATGATTTCGTGCAACCCCTTCTTCGCACGAGCGATAACCTCGCCTGGCGGAGTCTCGTAGTCGAGCGGGTCAATATCCGCGAGGCCATCGTGGAGCACATCAAGGAAACAGGCACGGACCTCGTGGTGCTGGGCACCCGTGGCAAGACGGACCTGCGCACGCTGTTGCTGGGCACCACTGCAGAGAAAGTCGTGGCCCATGCGCCCTGCTCCATCCTCGCAGTAAAGCCTGATGGTTTTGTCTCCCCGCTTGCCTCTGAGGCGGAACCTGTCACCCAGGTTCCAGTGGCAGAGACCTCTGCGATTCTTCCTCCGGCCGTCGGTCCCCTGGCATGATGCGTCGCGGCACTCTCCCTGCATCCCCACGCTTGAAGGTCGCGAAGTCCTCGTCGAGGGTGACTTCAGCCAAAGTCATGAAGGGAAGCCCCGAACCACCTGCCTCCACCGGCGACGAGGATCGCCTGCGCGAGCTGGATCAGATCCGGCAGGCCCTTCTCTTCAGTGAGGAACGCAACCGCGCCATCGTGGAGACAGCGGTGAACGCGATCATCACCATCAATGAACGAGGCATCATTGAATCGGTGAACTCTGCCACCGTCCGCATGTTCGGCTATGAGAGGCAGGAGCTTGTTGGGAAGAATGTCAGCATGCTCATGCCCAGCCCCTATCAGGAGCAGCATGATGGGTATTTGGGAAACTACCTCCGGACGGGCGAGCGCAAGATCATTGGCATTGGCCGCGAAACGCTGGCCCGCCGCAAAGACGGGTCGATCTTCCCCATGGATCTCTCGGTGGGAGAGGTGAAGCTCCCGCAGGGGCGGATTTTTGCCGGCATCATTCGTGACATCTCGGACCGCAAGGAACTGGAGCAGCAGATCCTCGGCATCAGCGAAGAGGCGCAGCACCGTATTGGCCAGGATTTGCATGATGACCTGTGCCAGCAGCTGGCGGCGATTGGCTGCCTGGCGAAGGTGGTGCTGCAACGTCTGCAAGCCCGCGACCTTGACGAAGCCAAAAGCATGACGGAAATCGTCAGCCTCATCACGCAGGCGAACGTCCGTGCTCGCGAGATGTCGCGTGGACTCGTGCCAGTGGTGCTGGATTCAGAGGGGCTGATGGCGGCACTTCAGGAACTCACGGTCAGCACCGACCGCATCTTCAGAGTCTCCTGCCGGTTTCACTGTGACCCGCCTGTGCATGTGAGTGAAAACAAGACGGCCACGCAGCTCTACCGCATCGCCCAGGAAGCCGTGGGCAATGCCATCAAGCACAGCCATGCCACGCGCATCGACATCTCACTGAGCCTCAAAAATGGCCTCCTGGAACTTTCCGTTCGGGACAATGGCGTGGGCATTCCCGATCACTCGCCAGGCAAAGGCACAGGTATGGGGCTCTACACCATGAGCCACCGCGCGAAGATGCTCGGAGGCCAGTTGCAGGTGGCTCGTGAAACACCCGGTGGCACCCGGGTGCAGTGCCTTGTCCCTTTGCCGGAGGCTTCTCCCCCGTGAAAATGAAAATGGAAGTGAAGCGCATCCTCCTCGTCGATGACCATCCCATCATGCGGCATGGGCTGGCTCAGCTCATCCGTGCAGAGGGTGATCTGGACGTATGTGGGGAGGCTGGCAATGCTGCTGAGGGGCTTGCCTTGGTTGGCAAGACGTCGCCTGATCTGGTCGTGGCAGATCTAACGCTGCCGGACAAGCATGGCCTGGAGTTCATCAAAGACGTGCAGTCCATGCATCCCGGCACACTCATGCTGGTGCTCTCCATGCATGATGAATCCCTCTATGCGGAGCGGGTCCTCCGTGCCGGCGCCCGGGGCTATGTCATGAAGGAGACGGCCGCAGACAATCTTGTGCATGCCGCGCGCCGCGTTCTGGGTGGCGGCATCTACCTCAGTGACAAGATGTCCAGCCTCATGCTGGAGCTCATGGCAGGGCAGAGGAAACCCGCACAGGCCTCACCTCTGGAGCGCCTCACCGATCGCGAGCTGGAGGTCCTGCAGCTCATCGGCCAGGGGCGGGCCACCCGCCACATTGCCGAGAAGCTTCACGTCAGTGTGCGCACGGTGGATGCCCATCGCGCGCACATCAAAGACAAGCTGCTACTGCCTGATGGCCCCGCCCTGGTCCGCTATGCCGTCCGTTGGATGGAAAGCCAGGCTGAAGCGTAATAGCGGCGTGCCGCCAGTTCTTGGTTCTTGGCGCGCTTCTCGGGTTCGAGGTATGCGAAGCTGTTCGGAGTACAGGCTTCAGCCTGCCGAAGCTGGCATTGTATGGTCAATCTTCCGCTTGGTGTATTTTATCACGTCCAACACAAAACACCCCTGCCAATATCAGCGCTGCATCATCGCTCATAACCGGGCGCTTGAAAGAGCGTGGTGACCGGCACTCCCAGTACCCGGGATAAAGTAGATCCGCTCAGGTCTTGAGTCTTCAATCCTTCTGTCTCCTCCGTAGCGGAAACCACTACGCCCGCGTTTCTCAAATCATGTCAGGAGCGGCGGTAGGGCCTACGAATTTACCCTTCCGCCACTGGGTCCATGGTGTGGAGTCATCCCATTCCATCGTTCGACTATGAACCTACCCCTCAATCACCCCAGCCTGCTCCCCCGCCTTGCCACCAGCGGCCTGTTTACCGGTTTTCGTGAGGCCTTTCACGTCGCCACGGGTCGTTCGCTAACATTGCGCGACGTCTCCGAGGGAAATGACCCTCTAAGCATGGAGCTGCCTTTTGCCACCGTACTTCAGGTGCCCGTGCAGATCAATGGCCGGGCCTTCGCCTTGCTGGAACTGGATGCCATCCGCCTGACCGACGGCGAATTCCCCACCTTTGACAGTCTCGCCCGCCAGATGCTGGACGAAGGCAGCGATGCCTCCGCTTTGCGGGACTGCCAGCAGGCCTTTCAGCAGATGCCGACCTTGTCCAGAGACCGCCTAGAGGCGCTACGCACCATGCTGGAGTGTTTCAGCACCCAGCTCGGTGACCTGGCCTACCGGCTCTTTCTCCAGTGCGAGGAAAATGAGCCCCCTGCGGTGCGTCGTGCCCGCCAGCACATCGCCCATCATCTGGCCCAGCCGATGTGCCTGGAGGAAGTTGCCCGGAACTCAGGTGTGAGTCCATTTCACTTCTGCAAAATCTTCAAGCGCTTCACCGGCCTCACTTTCACGGAGTATGTGAACCGGGCACGCGTGGAGCACGCCAAGAAGTTGCTCCTCAAACCCTTCTCGCGGGTGACAGAGGTGGCCTATGACGTCGGCTTCCAGTCCCTGTCCCAGTTCAACCGCAGCTTCCGCAGGGTGATGGATCAGTCGCCTACGGAATTCCGCAGCCAGATGACTCCGTCCAAGAAGCGGAAACCCCTCGTCTCCTCGCTGGCAGGATAGAGGGTTGCGGGACACTGCCTGCTCCAAAAAACTGAGCAGGCAGGTTGCTTTGAGTCCAGGCCGACCAGGTCAGGCGGCTTTTTTCTCCTGCTGCACGTAGCGCAGGATCTTCGCCAGAGTGTCACGCATCACAGGGCGCTCCACGATCATGTCAATGAGACCATGCTCCATCATGAACTCTGCCGTCTGGAATCCAGGAGGGAGGTCACTGTGAGTGGTTTCCTTGACCACGCGTGGACCGGCGAAGCCAATCATGCACTTGGGTTCTGCAAGGATGATGTCGCCGACGGTGGCGAAGCTCGCAGTAACACCACCCGTCGTCGGGTGGGTGAGCACGGAGATGTACGGCAACTGGGCCTGACCGTGGCGGGCCAGGGCACCGCAGGTCTTCGCCATCTGCATGAGGCTTAGGATGCCCTCATGCATGCGGGCACCGCCGGAAGCGCTGAAGATGATGACGGTGCACTTCTCCCGTGTGGCCATTTCGATGGCGCGGGTGATCTTTTCCCCCACCACGCTGCCCATGCTGGCGCCCAGGAAGCGGAAGTCCATGATGGCCAGGACCACGGGCACGCCGTCGATCTTGGCCCGGCCGGTGACCACTGCCTCCGTGAGGCCGGTTTTGGTCTGGTAGGCCTTCACTTTGCCAAGGTAGTCCTTGAAACCGAGGGCGTTGACGGAGTCGAGGCTGGCGTCGATTTCGTCGAAAGTACTGTCGTCGACGAGAGAGGCGATGCGCTCCCCTGAGCTCATCGTAAAGTGGTGGCTGCACTGGGTGCAGACCCGGAGATTCTTGGAAAGGGCGGATTCGTAGAGACTTTCCCCACAAGAAGGGCATTTCACCCACAACCCCTCAGGCATGTCCTTTTTCTTCTCTCCGAGATCGCTGACTGAGCGTTTGCTGAAAAGTCCCATGTAGTTAGAGTTTGGCGTTGAACAGGCAGCTTAGCAGGGGATGGGGAAGACCGCAACCCCTGCTGACATGCTGAAAGGGAGGTCAGGAGCCTGATGCTCCTGCCTCCCTTCCGTAATCTCTGGGTCAAATCCGCGTTGGCGGTTCCATTATTTGGCCAACGCCACCTCGTGTACGGGCAGGCCGGCGGCCTCGGCGATCGCCTGATTGGTGGCGGCGGAGAGGAC
>JBGGMQ010000520.1:0-5620 GCA_041287975.1 Verrucomicrobium sp.
TTGTAATCCCGCGTGGCAGCGAAGGGATGACGCGGGCAGTCCATTTGCTGCTCCCTCACCGCGTGCGCCCTCGCCCCAGCCCTCCCCTGTTCAAGGGGGTGTTCGGTCGTGTTACTCCCTCAACCTCCGGCCACCCTCTGGGATGCGTGCAACACAGAAACCTCGTGCTTCCGGTCTGCGGCGAGGGCCGTTCACCCAAAGGTGGCCCCTGCTGTGAAGTTTGACCGTCTAGGTCGGGTTGACGAGCAACTCCACTGAAGTTCCCGGCAAGATGCCGGAAACTGCACGCTGGAAGCGCGCTCTCCCCAAGCTGCTAGTCGGGTCTGGGGTGCGTTGACTGTTCGGCAGGTTCGCCACCTGTAACGCTCCCGGCGATCCGGCGAGAACTCCGGTCCCGACCTGTCTATGTACAAGAGGTGCCACTCAAAAAAACCCCAAATTTCTGCTTGACCACGCTTTTGCACTTTAAGGTGATTAACACGCTCATTACCAACGCGTTAAACACCCAAATGCGCTGCAACCCGCATGCTGCCGTTTGTTGTAGGATGGGCACTATGAATACAACACCCAACTGCCTGTGCAAAGCGCAGATCGACGGTGCCCACCCAGCCCAAAAAGCAATCGCCCGTTCGCAGGGGCGCTTTGTCGACCCGGAGGAGGTCTTGAGAGGGGTTTCGTCAGTTTTGGCAGTACCCCCCAGCCCCACTTTCCAAAAATCGGGCGGCATTTCGCGACTCTGATTTCTGGTGAACTGCGGCAGATGAGGCCTGACGATCAGCAGAGTTAGTTCGCTGCGATCAGCCCGCCCCACTCATCCCTGCCACAGAGGCACGTCGTGCGCACTCGCACGCTTACGCTGCCTGCACAAACCCCTTCCTTCCTCCTCACGTGAGAACCCGTACCTCACGGGTTCTAGGAGCCTATTTCCACACAGTCTGGAGGGAACCCTGTGATTTTTTTCAAAAGTGAAGCAACAACACGCAACAAGAACCAAGACAGAAAGAAGCAAGCTCATGAGACTCGACCTACAACGACTGGAAAAGGTGAAGGTGCGCAAAGAGGACGGCAAGGTGGTGGCACGCTGCCCGGCATGTGCGGAGACCGGGGGCGACCAGTCGGGCGTGCACCTGGTGATCTTCGCCAGTGGCAAATACGGTTGCGCTGCGTCCCAGCAAGATGGTGAGCACCGCAAGCGCATCTTCGAACTCGTGGGAGTGCTGGACGACACCGACCGACCGCCAGGCACCTCGCATACAGCAAGGCCTGGCGGCACGAGTGCATCTGGAAAGTGTCATGCGAGCACGCGTACTACGGACGCCGCCAAGACCAACCTGGGGAGTCCTGCGGGTGATAAAGTAAAAGGTGAACGTCCTACCGTGGACTGGTCCGCCTGCTGCCATCGTCTGCTGCAGCAGTCTGACTGCGTGGAGCGGGTTGCCTCCTGGCGAGGCTGGAGCACGGGCTTCGTCAGGACGCTGGCTGAGGAGGGCCTCATGGGCTTGCATGAGGGATGCATCGCTTTCCCTGTCTATGCGGTGGATTCCTTACTAGAGGTGCCGCCATCCTCATCCGCGACGGATATTCTCGCGACAGGGCTGCATGTCTTTGCCTGGCCGGGCTCCACGTCTGCCAGCAAAGCATGGTATGTGCACGGCCGGAATGTGCCCCTGATCCTAGGAGCCAACTCACTCCACCGGGCAGCGGGAGCCCATGTCTTCGAGTCTCAGTGGGACGCGCTCAGCACCCTTGCTGCCCGGGACTGGCAGGGCGAGGCACTGGAAGCTCCCCTGGTGGTGACACGCGGCACTTCCCTGCATCCCGCCATTGGCGAGATTCTGGCAGAGGTGCCAGCCATCACCTTCTGGCCGCAGAATGATCCCCCCAAGGCCGATGGAACCCGCCCGTCTGAGATGTGGCTGCAACGGCTGAGGGATTCTCTGCCTGCCTCACGGGCAGGCCTGCGGTGCGCCCGCCTGCCAGAGCTGGAGGAGCCGGTGAAAGACTGGAATGATCTCCTGAAAGTGCATGGGCCCGAGGAAACACACCATTGCTTGAAGCAGGCCAACCAGACCGCCACCCCCATCTGGGGCACGGCAAGCTGTCCGGCTGCCACGGCATCCAATCCGGAAGGGCCCATCCCTCTACCGGTGATCCTGCCTCCGGTCCACAGCTTTGACCCCGCCTGGCTGCCCAACAGCCTGGCTCCATGGATCACCGATATTGCCGAGCGCATGCAGTGTCCGCCCGACTTTCCTGCTGTGGCCGCCATGGTGGCCCTGTCCTCTGTGGCAGGGAACCGTTTTGCCATTCAGCCCCAGGAGTTTGATTCGGGCTGGATCGAGCACCCCCACCTGTGGGGGATGATCGTGGGCAGGCCCTCTCTCATGAAGTCTCCCGCCATGAAAGCCGCCATGGTCCCCCTGCGCAGGCTGGAGAAGACGGCCTACTCCTCGCATGAGGTCGAGGAAACAAAGCGCAAGGCAGACCTGATCCGGCTGCGCATGGAGCGGGACTATCGCATGGTCATCGCCAAGAAGGCCGTTGCCGCTGGGAAGGAGTTCGACTTCGACGCCCTCGTGGAACGCGAAGACGAAGATGAATCTGCGCCCCTGCGCCGTTACGTGGTAAACAACGCCAGTATGGAGGCCCTGGGCGAGGTGCTGAAGGAAAACCCCACCGGCACCCTCCTCTACCAGGATGAACTGGCTGGACTTATGGCCACCATTGAGAAGGAGGGCAATGAGGCACTGCGCGCCTTCCTGCTGACGGCCTGGACCGGGCAGGAGGACTACACCTTTGACCGGATCGAGCGCGGCATGCGTCGCGTCCAACGTCCCGCCGTGGCCGTGCTGGGCGGCATCCAGCCAGCTGTGGTGTCGGCCCGATTCCGCGAGGCACAGCAGGCCGAGTCCCTGCAGAACGATGGCTTCATGCAGCGCTTCTCTCTGCTGGTGTGGCCCGACGTCAGCCCAGACTGGCGCAATGTGGATCGCAAGCCTGACGCGCGGGAGGAAGAGGAAGCAGAGCGCACCTTCCGCCGGGTGGATCAACTGGATGCAGACATGCTGGCGGACATCGCCACAGGCCAGAGCCAGGGCATACCAACCTTCCACTTTGCATCCCCTGCGCAGGAGCAGTTTCGCGAATGGCGGTTGCGCCTGGAGCTCCGGCTGCGAGGTGGCGATCTGTCGCCTGCCATGGAGGCGCATCTAGGAAAGTACCGTCGCCTGGTTCCGGCCCTGGCTGTGCTCATCCATGTGGCGGAGTGGCGGCAGGGCCCGGTGACCACAAGCGCGCTGACCAAGGCCCTGAACTGGGCCGCGTACCTGGAGACTCACGCAGCCCGCGCCTACGGGTGTCGCGAGGCAGCGTACACGGACTGTGCCCACCGTCTGCTGGAGAGGTTGCAGACGACCCGCGGATCACTTCCTGAGATGTTCAGCGTCCGGGAGATCCGGAGAAGGGGATGGACCTCCCTCACCAGCGTGGACGAGGTGGAAAAGGCGTGCGGCCTGCTGAAGGACTGCGGCTGGTTGATGGAAATAAAAGCGGGGCCCATGGAGTCGGGCGGCCGCCCCACGGTGAGATACCGGCGGGCCTTCTGAAAGTGCCTGGCGGCAAGGCATGCGGAACACCACTCCTGGCCCCCTTTTTTTGGAAAAGGGGGCCAGGGGGTACTGCCAAAACTGACGAAACCCCTCTCAAAACCCACCCAAGCCCTGTAGCGCCACCTTTCGTGGCATCTTTTCAGGCAGGCCTGAGGGAGCGCTATTGGCAGCTGGTCACGCGTTCACGCCCCCTCGACATTTCCTCTTGCTTCCCATAGGCAGCCGCCCACTCTATCGCCTCCATTTTTCGCCTTTCCGACCTCCTCTTTACCCCATGCAAAGTCTCTGGAACGATCAAGAAGCCGCCCAATTCGGGAATGAAAACGACCTTTTGGGCCTGAGGGTCTACACCTCCCGACTGCTCGGCCGCAATCCCGCCCTCGTTTTGCATGGCGGCGGCAACACTTCGGTCAAGATCACGGAGAAGGACTTCTTCGGCGAACCGGTAGCACTCTGCTATGTGAAAGGGTCCGGCTGGGATCTCGCCACCATTGAGCGCGGCGGCTTTGCCCCCGTGCGCATGAGCGCTCTGGTGAAGATGGCTGAGCTGCCCACCATGTCGGACGAAGACATGGTGCTGCAACAGCGCGCGGCGATGACGAACCCCAATGCGCCTGCAGCCTCCATTGAGGCGATTTTGCATGCGATCCTCCCCTTCCGTTTTGTGGATCACACGCATGCCAATGCGATCTCCGCCCTGACCTGCAATGCCGGGGGTGAGGCCCGGGTTCAGGAACTCTTCGGCAACCGTGTGCTGATCGTGCCCTACGTGATGCCTGGCTTCATCCTGGCGAAGACGGTCTATGAATTGATCAAAGGTCGCGACCTCAAAGCGGAAGGCATTGAGGGCATCGTTCTCCTGAAGCACGGGCTGTTCACGTTCCACGACGACGCCCGGCGCAGCTACGAGTTGATGATCGAGATGGTCACCCTGGCGGAGGAGTACCTGGCGGCCCAATCCAGCAGTGCCGCCCCTGCCACTGCGGATGCGCAAGAGGACCTGATCGGCCTCGCCAAGCTGCGGAAGGCTGTTTCCCAGAAGCGCGGCCATGCGCAGCTCGCCAAGCTTGATGCGAGCCCTGCGGCCGTGGGCTATTCCAGTCTGGCCAATGTGGGCGAATTTGGCACCCGTGGCCCCCTCACCCCTGACCACAGCATCCGTACCAAGCGGGCTCCCGCATTTGTGGGTGAAGGCGAAGGCATTGACGCCGCGATCCAGAAGTTCGCCGACGAATACGCAGGGTACTTCACTGCACATGCCAATGGGCAGACCATGCTGGATGCGGCCCCCCGTTTCGTCATCTGGCAGGGCAAAGGTCTCGTCAGCTTCGGCGACACCTTGAAGGATGCCGGCATCGTTGCCGACATCGCCGGGCACACCGCCACCACCGTCCAACTCGGGGAAGCCGTGGGCGGTTGGGAACCATTGCCACAGAAGGACATCTTTGACATCGAGTACTGGGATCTGGAGCAGGCCAAGTTGCGCAAAGGCCCCGCTCGCAAGGTTCATCAGGGCAAGGTGGCCCTCGTTACCGGATCTGCGGCAGGCATCGGCTTCGCATGTGCGGAGAGCCTGGCTGAACAGGGAGCCACCGTCGTGGGTCTGGACCTGAATCCAGAAATTGTCGAGGGCATGGCAAAGATCGGTGCCGTGGGCAAGGTTGTGAACCTGACGGATGACGCTGCCGTGCAGGCCGCAATCGCCGATACGGTGCGCAGCTACGGCGGCATCGACATCGTGGTTTCCAATGCGGGGATTTTCACTGCCGGCCAGTATCTGGAAGACCTGGAGTCCTCCAACTGGGAGAAGGCCATGGCCGTGAACCTGACGAGTCATCAGCGTCTCCTGAAGTTCACCATCCCCTATCTGAAGCAGGGCATCAGCTCCAGCATCATCCTCGTGGGTTCGAGGAACGTTAAAGCCCCGGGCCCCGGGGCGGCCAGGAGCGCGGCGGGTGCTACACCCCTGCATGACCCGGGAATGGCGGCAGGGCGGCGAAAGTGGAGGCGAT
>JBGGMQ010000521.1:0-2551 GCA_041287975.1 Verrucomicrobium sp.
CGGCCTGCAGATCATTGATCGCAAGTCCTACTTCAAAGAGCGTTGATACAGACAGAGACGGCGCTTTGCCCCGTGGCAGGGCGTGGCATCGCCCCTGGCGCTCAGCACCCTGCCGCACCTCCCTCATCTCTCGCAACCTCACCCTTTACCGCCCTGCCGACCTCCTTTTATGAATGCCCCAATGAATCCTCACGAGTACATCCTCACCCTGCGGAAATTTTCCAGGAAACAACAGTGGCTGACCTTCGCCTTGACGGTCACTCTGGCGCTTTGGTTATGCGGCTGGATGATGGCGGCCACCCACTTCACCAGTCCACCCCACAGCCCGTGGGTCGCATTCGCCGTCAACGCCATCATCATTTCCTTGATTTTCCCGATCGGGGCTGGCTTCAGCTCGGTAGGACGCCGTTGGCAGCGCGAGCTCGGGCTCCAGTGCGGCCACTGCCAGAAGGCCGTCTTGGGCAAGGGTCTCATGCAGACTCTGTTGACGGGGGCTTGTCCGCTGTGTCAGAGTGCCCAGCTTACCAGTCCTCTGCCTATGCCCTGCCTCACGGACCCAGGCAGCGGCAGACTCCTTTTGCCAGAGGAAGGTCTTGCTCAATGGAGAGATCAGGTGAGCCCCTGGCAAACCCGTGCGCTGATCTCCATGGGTGCCGTCTGGCTGCCAGCTCTCGTCATCACAGTCTATGCCAAAAGACTACCCGATACCGACTGGGCTCAAAAGCTCGTCCTTGCGAGTGTGAGCCTGCTCCTGATGGGCATTTCTGGCACCCTGATGTTACGCAGTCATTCCAGACGGAAGCGGCGGTGCGGGCTCACGTGCCCCCATTGCGCGAGACCCCTGGAAATCCTGCGCGAGGGCTACTACTGCGAATACTGTGTGAAGAAAGGCCCTCTCCATCATTTGCAACAGCTTGGATAAACCTGCGATCCCTCATATGACAGCACACGATTTCCATCAAAGGCTGCGTCGCTTCCAACGGCGCATGCTGTGGCACATTGGCGGCATGGTACTGGCTTTCATGGGATTCCTTGCCCTCATCAAATGGATTGTGGATGAGCCAAGTCCGGCAGGTCCCTTTTGGTGCAAGGTGACGAATGCTGCCATCGCGCTCGGCATGCTGGGGTTGCTGATTTTCTGGATTTCCCTTTGGGCGAAAAGGAACCGGGCGAGACTGGGCCTGAACTGTCCCAATTGTCAGAACACCCTCTTAAAGCGCAAGAGATCCAGAGACAACACACCTGGCATGGAGACGCTCTTCACAGGGGCCTGCCCGAACTGTCATGAGACGGTGCTCAGCGAGCTCTGGCCCCCACCCGTTTACCACGATCCTGCAACAGGCTCCCCCATGGAGACGGGTGAAGCCCTGCAACGGTGGCATGAAATGAACCGCCGTAGCACTCCTTGGGGATGGGTGGGGTTTGCCATCGCGCTTGCCGGCATGAGCATATTGCAGCATACGGGCACGTCATTGATTGAAGGTGGCCAGGCAGTCTACGGCAACTTGTTGAAGCTGGCCGGAATCGCATTTCTACCCGGCACCATCGTGTGTGGAGCACTCTATCTGCATCGCAGGTTCAAGGCCCTGGGTCTCGTTTGCCCCAAGTGCGGTGTCATTCCTCATAAAGCGGGCTCGTCAGTGTTGTACTGCCTCACCTGCGTGCGCGCGGGTCGCATTCATGATGGAGATCCACCGCCTCCTGCCTGACGATTTCCTTCAGATTCACGGCAGTTCGTACGTTTCCTCCTATGGATGAGTGCCCCTGCTCTTCTGAGATATCTTGGAGGAGTTTTCAGTTTCAAGTTTTCAGTTCTCAGCGACTGAGGTGTGACGCACTGTTATGGACGCCTGCTGCCAAGGATCGACCGACGAACAACCCACCACGCTGACTCTGGCACCGCTCCCCGGCGCTGGCGATCCACGGTATGAGCTGGTGGTGCGGGATGCGTTGCTGCTGATCCCCTGCGCGTTGGTGGTCCGCCCGCTGTTGCTGGCAGCTCTGGGCGAGCCAGGGTGGGGACCGTGGAATCTCATCCTGCCGGGACTCTGCGGTGCCAGTATTTTCCTATTACTCCACCTGATCTGGCTCAGGCTCTGGCGGCAAGAACTGACAGCGGCGCCCGAAGGGCTGCAGATCCGTCGGGGCGTTTTCTTCTTTCACATTCTGCCAATGATACAGAGCATCCCCTGGCAGGAGTGCGATCAGTTGCTCGTGGCTCATGAAACTCGAGGTCGGTGGAGCCGCGTCTGGCTGGTGCGGCAGGATGGTAGGCGCATGCCGTTGGGCAAGCATTTGCGCCCGAAAGAAGCGGAGGCGCTGGTGGCTGGGGTGGAGGCGTTCTTCATGGTGCACGGAAGGATGGAGATCGAGACGAAATACAGATGAGGTGATGCGAAGTCCCAAGTGTCGACCGAAATTCGCAGTGTTGCCTCGGCCTCCCTTTCGCGCCCTCATTTTAACTATTGCGAAGAACAGCGCAAGGATCTGGGGAAACCCTCTGCTGGGGGGACAGACATGATCGGACGAACGAATGATCGGGCGTAAGCAC
>JBGGMQ010000522.1:0-3464 GCA_041287975.1 Verrucomicrobium sp.
ACTTTGGAGTGCGGTGAGAATCACCGCTTTGCCCTGCCGACTCAACTTCCAAACGTCCCATCTCCTCCTTCGGCCCCCAGTGCAGCAACTGGCACCTCCTACGTTACTCTTAGTAGGTAATGCCTGTTCACCTCGCTATCACATCCCACTCTTGGGTCCCGGAGGGATCACGGATGGTAGCCGGTGGTGAAAACCACCGGACAAGCCCTCCGCCATAAATTTCGTCCCGGAGGGACGCTGGAAGGCATCGCCGTTTCTTCAAAACACCCCTCTACCCGGCCCGCCCTACAACAATCGGCGCCAAACCTGCCCCTTGCGGCCCTTCAACACACGTAGTGCCCCCCCGAAGCTCTTCTCCGAAGGGGATGCATACCACAGCCCAGGTGTTGCAGAGCCTTAAGCGAGGCTACCCTGGGTGCCCCCGCCCCCAGGCCATCAGGTGCGGAGGCCGATGCCGCGACCTCTCGTCCCTGCATCCTCCATAAAAATCCAGGATGCCCGCCTCCGCCCCAAACTCATCCCAACGCCCCTCCTCAACCAGCACTGCGCCTCAACGGCCGCTTGCGGCCCACAAACTCGCGAAGCAGAAAACCCGCTTGCGCTCCCGCTCCGCCCGGTCATCACTGCCCTTCTCATGTCCGAACCCGTCTCTGACACCGATTACGCTCCCGCGTCCGAAGAATCCCAACTCGATTCCGATATCGATACCCAAACTGATACGGCATCCCAATGCCAGTTGGTTCGCGTCAATCTCGCGGAACGCAGCTACGATGTCTACGTTGGCCACGGGCTCCTTCCTCACGTGGGCACCTACGCCGCGGAACTCCTCGGTCGCAAAAAGTGTGTTATCGTCACGGATTCCAACGTCGAACCCCTGTATGGCCAAGTCGTCTTGGACAGCCTGATTCAAAGCGGCATTGACGCCTCCATAATCGCCGTGCCTGCCGGGGAGCCCAGCAAGTCGATGGCGGTGGTCGAAGAAGTCTGCCGGGAAATGCTCAAGGCTGGTCTCGACCGCAAGTCCTTCCTCGTCGCCCTTGGCGGCGGTGTCATTGGTGACCTCGCTGGCTTTGCCGCCTCCATCTTCCTGCGAGGCATCCCTTTCATCCAGGTGCCCACCACAGTGCTTTCCCAGGTCGACAGCAGCGTCGGCGGCAAGACCGGCGTCAACACTCCCGAGGGCAAGAACCTCCTCGGCACCTTCTATCAGCCCAGCTTGGTGCTCGCCGACGTGGACACTTTGTCCAGCCTGCCCTCGCGCGAATACTGCGAAGGGTTCGCTGAAATCATCAAGCACGCGGCCATTCGCGATGGCTTCATGTTCGATGCCATCACGGCTGTGGCTGACCAGAAGGGCAGCCTCGCAGATCTCATCCATCGCAACGTCGCCATCAAGGCTCGCATCGTCGAGGCGGATGAGCATGAACTCACCGGCGAACGTGCCCTGTTGAATTTCGGCCACACCATCGGCCATGCCATCGAGGCGAGCGCGGGCTACGGCCAGCTTCTGCACGGTGAGGCCATCGGCCTCGGCATGATCGCCGCTGCCTCGCTGTCGGCTCAACTCGCTGGACTCCCTCCCGTCGGCCGTGCCAAGATCGTCAACCTCGTCAAGCTCTTCAACCTGCCGACCCGGCTTCCCGAAGGCATGACCACCGAGACGATCCTGGAGTACATGAAGCACGACAAGAAGTTCAGCGAAGGCAAGATCCGGTTCGTCCTTCTGCGCTCTCTCGGTGACGCTTACCTGAGCAAGGACGTGACCGAAGCCCACATCATCAATGCCATCAAAGGCCTTCGCTTCTAAGCCGGGCAATTAGCGTCTGGCAGGGGGTAGGGGAGCGACAGGACTTCGATTTGACAGAGTCATCTGACACTGTACAAATGAGCACCTGTTTTTCCTCGCATTGCCCCTGACTTTCATGACACGCACAGAAGCCTATCTCGCACTCAATCTCCTCCCCAAGATCGGCCCCATCCGGGTGCGGCGCTTGGTCGATTGGTTCGGGAGTCCTGAAGAGGCTCTGCGTGCCCAACCCAAGGAGATCCGCAAGGTTGAAGGTTTTGGTGAGGACCTTTCCCAAGCCGTGGCGGACTGGGAAAATCGCATCGATCTCAGTCGCGAACTGCTTCGGATCGAAGAGGAAAAGCTCACGATCCTGACGCAAGAGGATGAGCTCTATCCCAAACTCCTCAAGCAGATCTATGACCCGCCTCTCGTGCTCTACGTCAAGGGCACGCTCACGGCCAAAGATCAGCACGGCATCGGCATTGTCGGCTCACGCCATGCCACCCAGTATGGATTGAGCACCGCCAAGAAACTTGGTTTCCAGCTCGCGTACGCCGGCTACAGCGTTGTCAGTGGGCTCGCACGAGGCATCGACACCGCCGCCCATGAAGGAGCCGTCGCCAGCAAGGGCCGTACCATCGCCGTCATAGGCTCTGGTCACGGCAAGCTCTACCCACCTGAGAACAAGGCCCTTGCGGAGAAGATCGCTGAACAGGGAGCCGTCGTCAGTGAGTTCCCCGTCGACTATCCTCCCGACAGACAGTCCTTTCCCCTCCGCAACCGCATCGTCAGTGGCTGGAGTTGCGGCATCGTCGTCGTGGAGGCACCCCTCCGCAGTGGTTCCCTCATCACCGCTCAGATGGCTGTCGATCAAGGTCGCACCGTCTATGCTGTTCCCGGCAACATTGATCGACCCACTTCTCAGGGTTGCAACCGCCTCATCCAGCAAGGTGCCAAGCTCATCATGGAGGGCGGGGACGTTCTCGATGATCTCATGACCCTTTTCCCCACCGAGCCTCAAGCTCCTCGTCTTCGCGAAGTGGCACCTGCCGTGGCCCTCGAAGGCGAAGAAGCCGCCGTCTTCGAAGCCATTGGGGCATCCGAGTCCCACATCAATGAGATCGCCGAGCGTTGCCCTAGCCTCGCTGGATCTGTAGTTTCCGCCACCCTCATGAAGTTGGAGATGAAACGCGTGGTGAAGCCTCTCCCCGGCAAGTTCTATGTGCGGCTGGTGTAGCGTGCGCCTCATAGAGCCCAACCCAAAATCAGGCTTTGTGTTCTGTGGTTAATCCAAATTCCGCCTCAAACCCCCGCCGCCTTCTTCACCGCCCCCTCCAGCACCTTCAGATGATCCTCCTCCAGCTTCAGCACCAGACCCCGTGCCTTCGCGGCTTTCGCCTTCGCCGCCGCAGGATCCTTGGCGATCGCCAGCACGGTAGAGGCGATTTTTGAGACCTCATCCTCATTGTCCATGGTGAACAGCCACTCGCTCAGTCCGATGTCCCGCCACATGAAGCCCTTGGTAGTTTGCTCGTCCCACCGGCACACCACCGCCGGGATGCCACTGCTGATGCACATGATCGGGCTGTGCATCTCATTGCCAAAGAGCCCCGCCGACTTGTTGTAGACGCTCAATGCCTCATCCGTCAGCCAGTACTTGTCCCGCCACACCACT
>JBGGMQ010000523.1:0-5028 GCA_041287975.1 Verrucomicrobium sp.
CACAACACACAACGCTGCGGGGCTCTGGAAGAGATAGCCGTGGTGATCCAGATTCCCGAGGTTGATCCGCTTGCTGAACTGGAAGCCTGACAGTTCGCGATTGAAGGTATGGGCCGCCGCATAGGCAGGCTTGAGTTCATAAACTGGGGTGCGGGTCGCCTGGTACTCGCGCTCTACGGTGCCAAACCGATGCTCTGGCTCACGAGGATCAGGACCATCATCCTTCCAGTCGTACCAGATGGAAAGCGGGATGCCGTTGGCGGCATTCACCACCCACTGCCGGGTCAGCATCTTACCCTACAGCTCCGAGTCGAAGTTCTGCCAGGCGCCGGAATAACCCCACTCTCCTGAGAGGATGGAAATCTTCCTACCTGTCGGCGCATATTTGTCGATCAACTCCCGCAAGGTTTGGTACTCCGCCGTCACGTTCTCAGGTCCCGTCTGCCGGTAAGGATGCACTGATACAGCATCCCACGAATCCAGAAGGCCGCCCTTGAAGCAGGCCTCGATGAAATCGAAATCAATGGTTGATGAGGCGGGCCCCACCAAGATCTCTTCCAGAGCCACTGACTTGATCGACTGACAAGCTGCCCGGGCCATCTTCACCTAGTCATCCGCATTGGGTTTGGGCTTCCAGAAGCCTTCGATGTTCGGCTCATTCCAGATCTCCCAAATGATCCCTTTACCGCGAAAGTGATCCACCACCGCCGCCGCCCATCTGGCATAGGCCGCCCGACCTTCATCGGTGGTGACAGAGCGCAGGTTTTCATAGAGACGGTTCGAGTAGTTAAGGATGAGGACTGCCTTCAAGCCGTTGGCCTCCAAGGACTGCATCAGATGATCGTAGGCTTGGAAGTCGTACACTCCCCGGGTCTTTTCAGTGGCTTCCCATGTGATATCCATCCGCACGGTCTTGAAACCCGCAGCACGAATCATCTCCAGCTCCCCGGGTTGCGCATGCGTGAAATGAATGTTCACGCCGCTGGCCTGCGTCACGTCCTTTTTGATGCCCTCAAAGGCGGCGGGCTCGGCCGCGGTCGCCAGGCCCATGAAGACAGCCCAACAAAGCCCAATGGCAGGAAGCGCCCGGAAGACTCTCATGCCACATCGTGAAGCTTTTGCCCGCGATACGCAAGCAGAGCGGAGTGCCTCCTCATTTGCTCTGAATCAGCAAGTTCTATGGCTTGGGTACACCCTTGGGGGGCGTTTTTTTGACGCACGTGGAATGTTTTATCCAACCAGTTGAATAACCAGCGGCGATGTGTCGTCAGACATGCACGCGCCTTTCACAACGAAGGACGAATGCCATGGAGGTTTCCGGATCATGCCTGCCCACTCTTTTCAATCAACGACCAAGGCCTTTGCCTTCATCCCTTGTCTGCTGTTTAGCCTGCACGTTGCCTTACTACAGCAGCTCTCCGCAAAGGATCCCGTGCCGCCACCCATCCGCAATCTGCTGGACCTGGAGGCCTACGCCTCTGAACTGGCGCAAAAGCCCTACGTCGCGCCAGATCCGGAGCTGGATCCCTTCTTTTCCAATCTGAACTATGACGACCACCGTCGCATTCAGTTCCGCAAGGACCGCTCCCACTATGTGCAGGAAGGGCCGGTGGGTGTGGAGTTCTTCCATCCCGGCTGGATGTTCAAGAAGCCCGTGCATTTTCACGAAATCAAAAGTGGGCAGCCGCTGACGCTGAACTTCGATCCGAAGGACTTTGACTACTTCGGACTGAAGATCCCTGAGGGAGTTCGTTATCCCGACGGTTTCACCGGATTCAAGGTGCTGGCCATGGAGCGCGACACGGGCAACCGCCCGGAGTTTCTGGTCTTCAACGGGGCAAGTTATTTCCGCGCTGTGAGCAGCGGCACCGGCTGGGGCCTGTCCGCCCGCGGGGTGGCCATCAACACCCTGGGCAGCGAGCCGGAAGAGTTTCCCGACTTCACTCAGTTCTGGTTCTTCAAGCCCGCCAAAGGCGACACGACCTTCCGCTTTCTGGCCCTGCTCAACGGCCCCAGCATCACGGGGGCCTACGAGTTCGAGGTACAATCCGGCGAAACCACCGTGACCGCGGTCACCGCCTCCCTTTTCCTGCGACGCAAGGTGAACATGCTGGGGGTGGCACCCTTCTCCAGCATGTTCTGGTTCGGGGAAAACACACAGCCCAAGCCCCTCGACTTCCGCCGTGAGGTGCACGACTCCGACGGGTTGCTCTTTGAACAGAAGGCGGGGGCCGTCGTGTGGCGCCCTCTGGACAACGGGAAACAGATGCGCCACAGCATCTTTGCCATCGACCACCTGAAGGGTTTTGGCCTGCAAAAGCGAGACCGGGACTTTGCCAATTTCGAGGACCTGGAGGCGAAGTACCACGAGCGCACCTCCGTGTGGGTCGAGCCCAAGGAAGGCTTTGGCAAAGGACAGATCCACCTGATCGAGCTGAGCACCGGCGAGGAAACGTGGGACAACGTCGTCACCATGTGGGAGCCAGATACGCAACCCACGGCCACTCAGCCACTGAGACTGGCCTACAACCTCCTGTGGCAGGAATCTCACCAGCACCCGCTGGCCAAGGTGACCGCCACCCGCTGGGGTGAGGCCGCCAAGGCCCTGGACCTGACCAATGCCTACACCTTCGTCATTGATTTTGCCAAGGGGGTGGCTGACGCCGTGCGGCCCCCAGACTGGATACCCCAGTGCGCGGTGGATCTGCGCGGCCCCGGTGCCAGGGTCCTCAGCCAAGTGGTGACCAACGACCCCACCACCGGCGGCTGGCGCGTCAACCTCACTCTGAACATCCCGCCCGAAGTCAATTTCCTTGAACTCAATTGTGAACTTCGGGACGGCCCGCAGGCCATTTCGGAGCGCTGGGATTACCAATGGCGGCGCTGATCCGCCGGCAGGCCCTTCCCACCCGGCTCAACCCGGGCGGTGCACGCGGCTGTCGAGGTTGAACACCTGGCCGGAGGTGTGCGGCAGTTGGCGGTCAAGAAAGACTGCAAACTTGGCCGCCTCGAGCGGGGTGTTGAACCGGCCCAAGGTGTGGGCCGACTTGAACGCGGCTTTGCGTTCCGGGGCCAGAGCCTCCGTCATGGGCGTTTCCATGAACCCCGGCAGAAGGCAGTTCACGCGCACGTTGCGCCCTCCATATTCAGCCGCCAGGCTCTGCGTCAACCCCAGCAGCCCTGCCTTGGCAGCAGCATAGCTGGCTTGTCCGGCGGGGCCGCTCCATCCTGAAAAGGAGCCGATGAAAAGGATGTGCCCCTGCCGTTGCCGGGACATCAGTTTCAAGGCCGCACGGGCGCATTTGAATGCTCCTGTGAGACAGGTGTCCAGCACGAGATCAAACTCCGCCGGCTCCATGCTGGTGACGAGCTTGTCCCGCGTCAGGCCCGCGTTGCACACCAGGAGATCCAGCCGCTCCAGGCCCGCGAAGTAGCTCTGCACGGCGGCCGTGGAGGTCACATCCATCTGCCCCCGGCCCGGGGCATGGACGGCATACCCCGCAGCAGAAAGCTCCTGCTGCAGGGCCGCGGCGAGTCCTCCCTCTCCTCCTGTGACCAGCGCCGCGGGTGTCATTTCATCAAACCACGTCTCCTCCTGCGCTGCGCCTAGCCCGCGGGGTTGGAAAACATGACTGCAGAGGTGTCATAAGTGATGCGCACGCCAGCTACTTGAGCCAGGTAACTGAGCACCTCGCTCAGGGGCATGTTCGTCAGGTTCAGGCTCACGGCTTTCTTGCCCAGTTCCGGCGTCTTCAGAATGATGTTGGGCACCACCTTGTCCTTGGTGGCGGCCTTGGCCTTCATTCGCACGGCCAGGACCGCTTCGCTCAACTCCACATCCGCAAACTCGATCTTGTCGATCATGATCTTCTCATAGCTCTTGCGAAGCATGACATTGTCCTTGCCGATCTTCGCTTCAATGTCCGCCATCATGGCCCGAGTCTGCGTGTGCGAGGGATTCGCCGCGAGCACCTTGGCAAGTTTCTCCCTGGCGACATCCAACTGACCAGCATAGTACGCGGCCCGCCCATCCTGGTAGAGAGTGTGCAGATCTTCGTCAGCATAGGCCCGGGTGGAGCCGAGCCACAAGGTTGAGGCCACAACGGCGGCAGCGAGCAAGACGTTCGTTTTCATAGATGATGTGGGGAACGCCTTATATTGTGCCCGCAATTTTTAGAAACCGTCAAGGGTCATTCAATTTCCCAGAAATCGAAAAAATAGAATCAGGAGTATTTGACGTTCTTCCTCGGTTCCATCTCAAACACGAGAACCTGCTGCGTCTCCACCGACTTGTAGATCACCTCCTGAAGGTACTTGTAGTAGTGGGGGTCGTCCTGCAGGATGGCCAGCTTGTCCAGGCTCTCCGCCTCAATGCTGACGAACCAGTGCCACGGGTCAGTGGCCCTGATGCGCTTGCCCACATTGAGGTGCAGCACTTCGCGGATCCGCAGCAGGGTGATGCGGGTGTTCCACATCATCTCCTCCAGTCGGTCTGCCGTGACCTCCGGTTTTAGCGTGAACAGGCAGACCTGACAGATCATACCAGGGAACCTAAGCTGAAAGCTGGCCGAATGCCAGCATTCTGGCTAGGAACTCCAGTCGAGCGCCTTCTTGCGCCAGGCGTAAAGGAAGGCCACCAGCAAGATGCCCACGAAGGAAAGCATCCACCAGAAAATCGCGGCGCCGAAGACGGCGACGTAGTCTTTGAAGATCACGGCCCAGGGGTACATGAAGACCACTTCAATGTCGAAAAGCACGAAGAGCATCGCGACGATGTAGAACTTCACGCTGAAACGGGGCTGGGCCTCGCCGAGAGGGAGCATCCCGCACTCGTAGGCGGAGTCCTTCATCGGGTTGCGCTTGGCAGACTTTCCGGCCAGAACACTCGCGAGCAAGGTCACGCCAGCGAAGCTGGACGCGATAAGCATCTGCATCAAGACGGGGAGGTAGTTCTCAAGCATGGCAGGCAGTCAAAAGAAAGAGGACAATTCAGGGCTAGGCAGGTTAGCGCGAAGCGGAAAGACGTCA
>JBGGMQ010000524.1:0-3345 GCA_041287975.1 Verrucomicrobium sp.
GTTGGTCAGACCCATGACACGCTCCTTTCAACGGGATTGAGGATGAAGTGGGGATGGGGGGCGGATCGCGGTACAATATCTATAGTGTTCATGAGAGTGTGAATGCTGATTTGAGGGGGGTGAGGGAGAGGGTGGGAAAGCGAATGTCACTTCATGCCGCCGGCGACATAGAGAGTCTCGCCCGTCATCCAGGACGAGTCGGCGGATGCCAGGAAGACCACCCCTTTGGCGATGTCCGCTGGCTGGCCGATGCGGCCCAGCGGCAGCGCCTCGCCCATGGCGCGGAAGCCATCTATGAGGCCCTGGGCATGCACTCCGTCGGTTTCGATGGGACCCGGGTTAATGGAATTAACTCTGATCTGCCGGGAACCCAGCTCCTTGGCGAAGGTGCGGGTGAGGCCGTCCACTGCGGACTTGGTGGCATTGTACACGCCCGACGTGGCAGGCGAGGAGGTGCTCACCACGGAGCTCATGTTGACGATGGATCCGCCCTCCGGCCCAAAGTACGGCAGCGACTCCTGCATGCACAGGAGGACGCCCAGCACATTCACATCGAACATGCGGTGGAACTGTTCGGCCGTGATCTGTCCCAGCGGGGCGAAGTCAAAGATCCCGGCGTTGTTCACCAGGATGTCGAGCTGACCGTAGGCAGCTTTGGCTTCAACAAACAACCTCACGATGTCCTCTTGACGGCCCATGTTGGCTTGAATGGCCGTGGCCTTGCCCCCCTGGGCGGTGATTTCGGAGACGACCTTCTCCGCAGCTTCCGGGCTGGAGGAGTAGTTGACGATCACGGAGGCCCCTTCAGCAGCGAGGTGCTTTGCGATTGAGGCACCGATCCCCTTGGAGGCACCGGTGACGATGGCGGTCTTGGCCAGAAGTTTGGGAAATGACATGATTGAGCGTGAGGTTGTTGGAGGGAATGAGTGGGCCGGGTACTAAGACTGAAGGAACTCGAGCAGGTCTGCGTTGAGCTGCTCCTTGCTGGTGTCGCCCAGGCTGTGCGTGCCGCCGGGGTACACCTTGAGGATGGCGTTGGGCACGAGTTTTGAGGAGATCATGGCCGAAGCGCCGATGGGGACGATCTGGTCGTCATCGCCGTGGATGATGAGTGTTCGCACATCGAACTTTTTGAGATCCTCGGTGAAGTCCGTTTCGGAGAAGGCCTTGATGCAGTCGTAGGCGTTTTTGTGGCCGGACATCATGCCCTGCAGCCACCAGGACTGGATGAGGCCCTGGGAAACTTTTGCCCCCGGGCGGTTGAAGCCGAAGAAAGGGCCGCTCGCCACGTCCAGGAAAAACTGGGCGCGGTCCGCCAGATAGGCGGCGCGGAAGCCATCAAAGACCTCGATGGGCAGGCCACCGGGATTGGCCTCGGTCTTGAGCATGATGGGGGGCACCGCGCCCATCAGCACGGCCTTGGCCACACGGGAGGTGCCATGACGACCGATGAAGCGTGCCACCTCGCCACCGCCGGTGGAGTGGCCGATCATGACGGCTTCTTTGAGGTCGAGCGCTTCGAAGAGTTCGGCCAGGTCATCGGCATACTGGTCCATGTGGTTGCCATCCCAGGGCTGGCTGGAGCGGCCGTGGCCGCGGCGGTCATGCGCGATGCAGCGGTAGCCGTGGGAAGCGAGGAAAAACATCTGGTTCTCCCAGGCGTCAGAGCTGAGTGGCCAGCCGTGACTGAAGACGACTGGCTGGCCGGTGCCCCAGTCTTTGTAGTAGATTTCTGTGCCGTCTTTGGTGGTGATGGTGCTCATGAGTGAGATGGAGGGATGGGTTCGGTGGGGTGGGGTTGACTTTGGTACTTTGGGGAAAAGGGGGATGGTGTGACGGGAAATCAGCCGGGCAGGGCTGGGGGCGCACAGCGCAGGTGGCGGCAATGCAGGTGCATGACGGCGAGCACCTCCGCCTGGTGAGGGGGACGGGACCAGTCCCGCTGGAACTCCAGCAGCAGTTGCAGGGCGGTGATGGAGACGGCCCCGGCCTGCTCAATGCGCCGGATCGCCGCCGCCTGGGCTCCCACGGCCGTGCTGGCCGCCTCGGACGCGTCCTCCACGGCATAGACACCAAAGCCGTCCGTCAGAGCCTGGAGGGCCGGCATGGTGAGGCTGACCTCACTCCAGAGGGCGGCCATGACCAGATTGCGACGGCCGGTGCGGCGCACCGCTTCTTGAAACTCCGGGCAGTCCCAGGCGTTCATGGTGGAGCGGGCGATGGAGCGGATATGGGGAAACAACTCTCGCAGAGCGGCGGCGGGTTCGCTGGAGTACAGGCAGGTGAAGATCACCGGCACGTCAAAAATGAGCGCCGCCTTGGCCAGGACGAGAATGTTCTGCAGCAGTGTCTCCCGGTTCGTCCCGGAGACCTCCGCGAGCCAGGGTGGCTGGAAGTCGATGAAGACCACCGCGCAATTGCCCGGCGTCAGGAGTCCTTTGTCTGTGGTGCTCGCACTCATCCCGTGTCGTTCCGCTGACTGGCTGTTCCTGGATCTGGACAGAGCATCGCCTGTGGGGCTTCTTTTTGCTACTGGTCACCCGGGTGGAATTGCTGTCCTGCTGGAGGAGGAGGGGCGTCTCGTCCTTTTGGATGAGAGAGGGGGGGGAGGGGGTTCAATTAGGAATTCTGAATGATGAATTGGGAATGGATGAGACTGGGGGGAATGGTGAAGTAGAAATGAGAAATTATAAGTTATAAGTGGCCTGAGGTCAGGGGGGAATGGGGGCACGGGGTCCAACCACTGAGGTCGCACGGGCACAGAGGGCTAGAGACTGCCAAGGAACCTTGGGGACTGCTGGGGGTAGACCGCAGCAACTCCTTTGGAGTAAGGGCATGATTTTGCGTACCCAAGGTAGACTCGCTGGAAGCTCGTCCAACCTTGGGCTTGAAGCAGGATCCCCTTCGGGGAAGGGATGAGGTGGTGGAGTGGTTTTTGACGATGGTGCCGGGTGGCTTGGTCGTCAGGGGTGGCTCGCGGCAAGCGGGGCGTCTGCCCTACGGGAGGAGGGGGGCGCTTTGGCAGAGAGTCGCTGGCTTCGATGCGGGGACGGGGGTCAGGAGACTACTACGTGGTGAGATGTGGCGACGCAGTAGAAGTGTGGCTAGAGCCTCCTCACGTCGGCTGCTACAAAGGCTGTTGGTGCTCTTGCTGACTTCGGACGCAGCGTGAGTTTTTTGAATCCGCAGTCGGCCTGATGGCTTCGCCTTGCGTCGAAGTTGCTGAAAACTTGAAACTTAAAACTCCGCCGCTCTACAACTGGACGAGGCCACGGCGGGTGGCGGTGGTGACAGCTTCGGTCCGGCTCAGCACATTTAACTTCGTAAATATGCTTCGCAGATGTG
>JBGGMQ010000525.1:0-11474 GCA_041287975.1 Verrucomicrobium sp.
GCTGGGACACCGTCTTGTGGGAGGAGGAGTCGGCAGAGCAGCCTGAGCTGCACCTCGCGGAGGATCCCGTGGCTGCGCCTGATGTCCCGGTCCCGCTCCACCCGCCCAGCCCGGCCCACGCCCCCACGGGGGACATTGTGCAGGAGGATGATGCCCCCATCTTCAAGGTGCCCCGGAGGTTTGTCGATCTTGCCAGCACCGTGGCCTGCCACCAGGCAGGTCATCGCTGGGGGTTGCTCTACCGCGTCCTCTGGCGCATCACTCATGGCGAGCATCATCTGCTGCAGGTGGAGGTGGATGCCGATGTGCATGAACTCCTCATGATGGAGAAGGCGGTGCGGCGGGACGTTCACAAGATGCGCGCGTTTGTACGATTCCGCGAAGTGGTGCACGTGGGCACCACCCGCTATGTGGCCTGGTTCGAGCCGCAACACCACATCGTGGAATTGAACACCCCCTTCTTCGTAGACCGCTTTGCCGGCATGGAGTGGTCCATCCTGACGCCGCAGCGGTGCGTCCACTGGGACGGAGTGAAGGCGGTCTACACTCCAGGCGTGAGCCGGCATGAAGCTCCCACGGGCGATGCCATGGAGGCGCTCTGGCTGCAGTACTACTCACACATTTTCAATCCGGCGCGCGTGAAGACGCACGCGATGCTGGCCGAGATGCCGATCAAGTACTGGAAGAACCTGCCGGAAGCCGCCGTCATACCGACGTTGCTGCAGCAGGCACTACCTCGAGTGGACACCATGATGGCCCGCAGTCATGCCTTGCAATCGGGTTTGAAGGAAGCGCACCCTGCCACCGTGCCAGACACGGATGACCTGGAGGTGTTGCGCGATGCCGCAGCCTCCTGCAAGGCCTGCCCGCTCTACAAAGATGCCACTCAGACGGTCTTCGGGGAAGGGCTCGCCAAGGCCGAGATCGTCTTCATTGGCGAGCAGCCGGGCGATCAGGAAGATGCGGCAGGCAAACCTTTTGTCGGACCGGCAGGCAAGCTGCTCAACCAGGCACTGGAGGACGCAGGGATCGACCGCAAGACCTGTTATGTGACCAATGCTGTAAAGCACTTCAAGTGGAAGCGGCAGGGCAAACGCCGTCTGCACCAGACCCCGGTGCAGGCGGAGATCAAGGCGTGCAAACCCTGGTGGCAGGCGGAGCTGGGCATTCTAAAACCTCGAGTGCTCGTGTGTCTGGGGGTCACAGCGGCAAAGGTCGTGCTGGATCATGCGGTGAAGATCGGAGACGTGCGGGGTGAGTTCATGGAAACTCCCTGGTCGGCTCACACCCTGGTCACGGTGCACCCCTCATCCCTGCTGCGCCAGCCTGATATCGCGGCGAAGGAGCTTGCCTATGCCCAGTTTGTTGAGGATCTCAAGAAGGTGGCCCGTTCGCTTCATGTTGCCGCCTGAGTCAATTTCGTTTCTTCTCCCGAGTCATGATCCGTTCGATCTTCCTCTGCATCACCAGGCTGGCACCCGCCTTCATGCTGGCAGTTCCGCTGGCGGCTGGGGCGGAGTGGAACCAGTGGCGCGGGGCGGACCGCAACGGCATCTGTACAGACTCTGCCCCACTGCTGGAAACTTTACCAGAAGGCGGGCTGCCCGTGCTGTGGCAGAGTGAGACCATCCCCAGTGACCATGATGGGGGGCATGGCAGTCCGGTGGTGGCGGGCGGCCGGGTGTATCTCGGGCTGGTATGGCATGTGAGCGTGCCTTCCGCGAACCGTGTCATCGAGGAGGAGCATCTGGTGTCGCTCGGCTATCGCGATACCCGGTTGCTAGGGGACAAGCTGACCAGGGAACTTGAGCAGACTCGCAAAGGCCTGCCTGCGGGGCTGCGCGGTGAGGCGCTCAATGAGCGGAACCGCCAGTGGGTGAAGGAGCACTTCAATGACGAACAGCGCCTCATCCTCGGCTCCTGGGCGGAGTGGCGGCTCGGGCAGAAGTCCGCTGCGGTGGATCTGGAGGTGCTCAACTGCATTCATCCCCGCGTGGACAAGCCCTTTGCCAGTCATGAAGAGATGGTGCAGTGGTTCAATGAAATCAAAGTCGGCCCGGGCGTCCAGGAAAAGCTCATCAAGATCATTCCCGCAACAGTGAAGGAGGCTCAGGATGTGGTGCTTTGTCTTGATCTCGCCACCGGGCGTACTCTCTGGAAGGTCGCGTCTCCGGGCAAGGCCACGGGGCGCATGGCCAGCTCCACCTGTGCGGTGGTGGATGGCACTGTGTACGCTTTGGGAAGTACCCATATGCATGCGCTGGATGCCGCCACTGGGACGGTGCGCTGGCGGCAGGCATTGGGCACGTCACCCACGGGAAGTTCTCCGCTGGTGGCCGGAGGCCGGGTAATCATCATGGCAGGGGAGGTGCTCTGCCTGTCTGCGGCAGATGGGAGCGTGCTGTGGCGGAATGCCAAGGTAAAGGGTGGCCACTCCAGTCCCGTGCTTTGGCAGCCTCCTGGCGGTGCGGCCGTCCTCGTTTGCCCAACAGATGGCGACGTAGCTGGGCTGGATCCCGGTACTGGCAAGGAAGCCTGGAAACTCCCCGGCGGTGGACCTTCCACACCTGTAGTTTCCGGAAATCGGCTTGTCTTGCTTTCGGACGCCAAGGACACGGGATTGCAGTGTTTTGAGGCGGCGGTTGAGTCGGGCCCGCCCCGTCGTGTGTGGCAGCATTGGTGGCTTGCGGCCCGATACTCCGCCTCACCCTTGGTCTGGCAGGATCACGTGTATCTCATGGAAGGCGGACGGCATTTCTGTGTGGCTCTCAGCGATGGACAGGCCAGGTGGAATGAAACCGTGGAGAGCACCATCTCCTCCCCCGTCCTCGCCGATGGTCGGATCTGGACTCTGGAACAGAATGGCATGTTCCTCCGTGCGGTGCAGGCAGATCCCAGCAGCTACCAACTTTCTGGCCGCGTGAAGGTCGAGGCCCTCTGGTGCCCCACACCGCTCATTGCTGAAGGGCGGCTCATTCTCCGGCAGAAGGATCGGCTGGTCTGTCTGGATTTGCGCAGAGCGAAGTGATGAGAGTGCGGAGGTAGTCCGGCTGTCCCCAGCCGGGTGGGGGAGCGGAGCGTGAAGTGGACGTTTAGCAGTGAAGCGCTTTTACCGCAGAGGACGTCAGGGGGAGAGCGGACTGAACGGTTGGGACAACCGAACTACTTTTCGTGGTGCCAGCACCCCCTTCCAATAACCATTACACTTGTTCCCCCTGCCATTAACCTTCCTCTCCACCCAATCGCGTTGCATTCTGCCCGCCAGCGGCCATTGATCTGTAAATACGCCCCCGCCCCCGCCTCTGCTTCCAGCTTCCCGATGAAAGTTTCCCCACGCGCCGTTGAGCCTGCCAGACGACCCAGCCCCGCCGGTGCGGTGCTCACGCCGCAGGCCTTTCAGGACCGGTTTTTCCGGCGCATGGGGTTCCACCAGCAGTTTCGCGTGCTTCTGGAGCATCTGCCGGATGTTGAATACTTTGCCAAAGATGCCGAAGGACGCTTCGTGGCCATCAGTGCGGGCATGGTGAAACGATTCGGCGGCCAGCGAGAGGAGGAGTATCTGGGCGTGCTGGACTCCACGGTCCACCCCCCTTACATCGCCCGTGCCATCCGGGAGGATGACCTCATCGTCATGCGCACCCGCCAGCCCATTGTGGACCGGGTGGAAGCCCTTTTTGCCCGCACCCGGGCTAAAGACTGGTTTCTCACCACGAAGATGCCTGTGTTTGATGAGAAGGGCGAGGTTATCGGAGTGATGGGGTTCGTCCGTCCGTACCGGGGCAATACGAGCAGCGGCGTGGAGGACCAGCAGTTGCAGCGGGTGGTCGCGCACATCCATGAGCGCTTCCGTGAGCGGCTGCCGGTGGCCGAACTGGCCGCCATTGCCCATCTCTCCGACCGTCAGCTGAACCGCAGGTTTCAGGAAACTTTTCGCATGAGCGTGCAGGAGTTCATCATGCGCACGCGCATCCAGGCCGCCAGTGACGAGCTCGTCTCTACTGACAAATCGGTGGCCCAGATCGCGGGCGAGTACGGCTTCTGCGACCAGAGTGCCTTCACCCGGCAGTTCCGCCAGCACACTGGGGAGACGCCACTGGCCTTCCGCCGTCGTCGCCGGAAAACGGGTTAGTGTCAGCCCCCTGCGATTCCTCACACAAAGGCACCAAGAATCGCATCTCTAAGAAGGGTGCTGACGGTGTCGTCAGGCCTTTGTGGCTTTGTGTCTTCGTGTGAGAATAATTCAGCCCTCACATTAAAATTTGAAAAATAGGGTTGCGTCCTCGGCGCTTTCCTTTAACATTCAACCATATGGTTGAATGTTCTTCCAGCACGTTGGACCTGACCTTTGGGGCGTTGGCGGACCCGACTCGCCGCCGCATCCTGGAGCAGCTCGCAGAGGGGGCGGGAAGTGTCACCGATCTTGCCCGCACGCACGCCCAGGCGATGTCGCTGGCCGCCGTATCGAAGCATCTGATGGTGCTGGAAAAAGCAGGGCTCGTGAAGCGGCAGCGATTGGGGCGGACGCACTCACTGGAACTGGAGGCCAAACCCATGGAGGACGCTTTGGCCTGGATCGACCGCTACCGGAAGTTCTGGGACGCCAATCTGGACCAGTTCGAGAAGTATTTGGAGAAACTACAAACAGAGAAACCCAAACAAGATGACGCTGAATAACACACTCGAGAAGCCTGACAATGCGACGCTGATCCTGAGGCGCGTGCTGAAAGCTCCGCAGGAACTCGCCTTCCAGACATGGACATCTGCAGAGCACATCCCCCTGTGGATGCAGCCAGAGCCTGGGCTGACCATTCCGTTTGTGATCATGGATGTGCGCGTCGGTGGCAAGTTCCGCATCCAGATGAAAAAGGCGGAAGGCGACTTCTTTACTGCGGTCGGAGTATTCAAAGAAGTGAAAGCCCCCGAACGCCTCGTCTACACCTGGCAGTGGGAGAAAGACGGTGCTGGCGAAGACTTTGGTGAGGTGGAGGGGGAGCCTACAGAGATCACCGTGGAGTTCCTCAAACGGGGTGACCAGACCGAAATGATCTTCATGCACACCCGTTTCGCCACCGAAGACGCCCGCGACAACCACGCTCGTGGCTGGGGACGGATCATCGACGGTCTGGCCCGGTTCATCGACAAGGAATAGCAAGACCGCTTCAAGCCACAGAATTTTCAGTCATTCATGTCCAGTCTGCGACGGCTCGTTCGTCGTCGACTGAGGCATAGCCAGCAGCACGTCCGGACAAAACAAAGCAAGAACACGAATGTGGGCGAATCTGTTCAAAAGGTTCGCACCTATAACTAAAATCAAAACATCCAAAATTCATCACTATGAGCACCAGTGCCACATTGTCAGAACCGCAGAGTGTGAAACAACCTCACAAGATCGTCTCTCAGGACGAGTGGATCTCCGCACGCAAGGAACTGCTGAAAAAAGAAAAGGCGGCTCTTCGGCAGCTTGATGCGTTGGCTGAAGAGCGTCGGGAGCTGCCCTGGGTAAAGGTCAGCAAGGACTATGTCTTCGACGGTCCAGGCGGGAAGGTGAAGCTCGTGGACCTCTTCGCTGGGAATGACCAGCTCGTCATTTATCATTTCATGTTCGGACCCGACTGGCAGGAGGGCTGCCCGAGCTGTTCGTTCGTCTCGGATCACTTCGATGGCATGCTCCCCCATCTGGCGGCCCGGCATGTGACCATGGCGGTTGTCTCCCAGGCGCCCCTGGCCAAGATTCAGGAGTTCAAAGACCGCATGGGCTGGCAGTTCAAGTGGGTCTCGTCTTTTGGCGGCGATTTCAACTTCGACTTCCACGTGTCCTTCACCAAGGAGGAAATGGCGCAGGGCAAAGTGAACTACAACTACACCATGAAGGAGTTCCCCAGCACTGAGGGGCCGGGCCTGAGTGTTTTCTACAAGGACGAGGCAGGGGATATCTACCACACCTACTCCACCTATGAGCGCGGTCTCGACAATCTCATGGGCACCTACAAGCTTCTCGACCTCGTGCCCAAGGGCCGTGATGAGGATGATCTCAGTTTCACAATGGCCTGGGTGCGGCATCACGATCGCTACGATACCAAGATCCTGGCCGATGCGGACCGCCCCTACTGGCCCTCGGTGGAAGATGCCGATGCTGTCGCAGGCTCCCCGGCCGGAAAGTGCGGATGCGGAACGACGGAGGCTCGCGCATGAAAACGCACCCCTGCTGCCAGCGTGAGGTCCACGCTGGCAATTCGAAACTTCCTCGAACCTCGTCACACCTCAAGCGTGGCGGGGAGGTCGCGGGCTGGATACTGCCAAGTATGACTTTGGCCCTGCTGCCCAAGTGTCCTGCCTGTGTCGCGGCCTATGTGGCCCTCGCAACCGGCATCGGCATCTCCTTGCCCGCTGCCGCCTGTCTCAGGTGGGGCATGTTGATCCTTTGCGTCGCGTGCCTCGTCTTCATTGTCTTCATTGCCGCCCGGCGTGTGTCTAGATGGGCAGGACAACGAAGATGACAAATCTGAGCACCCGTGTATTAAGCGTGAACGAAGAGGGTTGGAGTACCGACTTCAGTCGGCTCAGGATCGTTGTTCTTATATCTCTCCCGCCTCTCTCCTCACCGATCCGGTGACAACATCTCGAACCGATCAAATCCCGCGGGTTCTCCATCCACGATCCTGCCCACGATGTCCCCCGTCACCGGAGCCAGGCTCAGGCCCATCATGCCGTGCCCAGTCGCGATGACCAGATTCTTCGCCGCACCAGTGCGCCCGAGATACGGCAAACCATCAGGCGGACAGGGACGAAAGCCTGACCACGGGACGACGTTGTCAAAATGCTCGCGCTGAAACTTCGGATAGTATTGTGGCACAGCTTTGAGGATGCCCTCAATTCGCCGAGGATTGATGTTGTTGTTCATGCCCGCGATCTCCATCGTGCCACCGACCCGGAGGGAATTGCCCATGGGGGTCACCGCCACTCGCGCCTCGGTGAAGATGGCGCAAATCTTCGGTAGTTCCACGGGGTCGGGCAGGGTGAGGCTGTACCCTTTGCCTGCCTGCATGGAAAGGCGGAGACCGATTTCTTTGGCCAGAGTGGGCGACCATGAGCCGCCTGCGAGTACAAATTCATCCCCGGCCACTTCCCCTGTGGTGGTCAGGGCAGCTGCGAGGGTCCCTTGCTCTTTCCTGAATCCTGTCACGTCCACGTTGTCCAGCACGGTGCCTCCACCTGCCCGGATGCGTTTTAGCAGGGCAGCCACATAGCGGTCCGGTTGAAGGTGGCAGTCTTTGGGGAAATAAACACTGCCCGCGATGTCCATGGTCACGGCAGGGTCCAGAGCGGCGGTGGCGGAGCGGTCGAGCACCTCGGCAGGCACGCCCAAGGCAACGGCTTTTTTAGCCATGCCTGCTTCGTCATCCAGACCATGCTGCGTTTTGCACAGCATGAGCAACCCTTTCTGCACCAGGCCGATGTCTTCCTGGTCCGCGAGGCTGGCATAGAGGGCGCGGCTCGCCAGGCTGAGATCCCGCAGCAGCGGCGCACTGTTTTCCACATGGGCTTTCGTGCTGGCCTGCCAGAACCTCATGCCCCAGGTGATGAGATCCCAGTCGAGGCGCGGTTTGATGTAAAACGGTGACTCGGGGTTCAGCATCCACTTCAATCCCATTGCTACCATGCCGGGAGCCGCCAGAGGGACGAAGTGGCTGGGCACCACCATGCCGGCATTGCCCAAGGAGGCACCGCGTCGCAGCGGGTCACGCTCGATCACGGTGACCCGGTGCCCCCGCTTCAAGCAGGCCACGGCGCTGCTCAGGCCAATGACGCCGCCGCCGATGATGACAATATGCCTGGGCATGAAGGGGAGAGGAAAGAGTGTTCGTGGTGAAAACTAACGGATCCCTGCAGTCCACTTGCGGAAGGGCCGAGCCAGCAGGACGAGGATGACCGCGGTGATACCGGAGGTGATGGCCACCTGCATGAAGACGCGCGGCATGGCGTCGGGAGACTCATGATTGGTCGCCTCCCCGGCAAGCAACCCCGCCAGCAGATTGCCCATGGCGGTGGCGAGGAACCAGATGCCCATCGTCTGCGTGCTCAACCGGACCGGAGCGAGCTTGGTGACGTAGCTGAGTCCCACGGGGCTGAGCCCCAGTTCACCCCAGGTGAGCAGCAGATAGGTGCCCAGCAGCCAGACAGGCAGCACTTTGCCCTGCGCCAGGGCCAGTTTGGCAGCGAAATGCAGGACAATGAACCCTAGCGCGAGAAGCAAGAGTCCCGAAGCGAATTTCGCAGCGACCGAGGGGAACCAGCCGCGCCGCGCCAGGGCCAGCCAAAGCCAGGAAAAGGCCGGCGCGAAGAGAATAACGAAGACGGGGTTGATGGACTGAAACCAGCCCGTGGGAATCTCCCCGCCGAACATCTGCCGGTCAGTGAAGCGCTCCGCGAAGAGGTTCATGGAAGAACCCGCCTGCTCGAAGCCGGACCAGAACACGGCTGAAGCCACGAACAGGATCGCCAGCACTCCCAGCCGCTTCTTCTCATCCGTGGTGAGCCCACCGAAAGCGAAGGTCCAGGCAAACCAGCCCACCGCCATCAGGCCCAGCACCAGGCTGGTGAACTTGGCGACCACTACGGGATTGATCACGAGCAGGCCCGACATGGCGAGTCCTGCCACCAGCAGCACTCCTGCCAATGCCACACCGACAGCGGTCCAGTGCCGTTTTGGCGTCGCACTGGGGTGTGCCGGGCGGATGCCCGCATCACCCATGTGGTGCTGGGTGAGGGCGAACTGGATGACTCCCGCGATCATGCCGACGCCTGCGGCCGCGAAGCCCCAGTGCCAGTTCCACCGTTCCCCAAGATAGCTGCATACGATGGGACCAAGGAAACCACCCACATTGACGCCCATGTAGAAGAGAGTGAAGCCCGCATCGCGTCGTGCTCCGCCTTCTGGATAGAGCTGGCCTACCAGCGAGCTGGCACAGGGTTTCAGAAGTGCAGTCCCCAGAACCACCAGCAGCAGTCCGCCGAAGAAACTCGCATCCCCCGGCACCGCCAGCGTAAGGTGGCCCATGGCGATGATGATGCCCCCGTACAGGACGGCATTGCGAGGCGAGATGAGGCGGTCTGCGATCCATCCACCCGGCAGTGCCACGAGATACACGCCACACACATACAGTCCGTAGATGGCCGCCGCCACCTTGTCAGGCAGGCCCATGCCGCCCTTGGCAGGGAGCGCGGTCATGTACAGGATCAGCAGCGCCCGCATCCCGTAGTAGCTCATGCGCTCCCACATTTCCGTGAAAAAGAGCGTGTAAATGCCACGCGGATGTTTGGCTGGAGCGGAGCTGGTATCGGGCAGGGATGTCATGATCGGTAAATCAGTGGGCGGTGCGTCAGTGTGTCAGTAGGGATGGCTCACAGAGCAGCCTTGGGATCGGATTGCAGCCCTTCTCCATTTCTCATTTATAATTTTGAATTTATCATTCGGCAGCGCCGCCCAGCCATCGCACAAAGAAGTCCGCTCTCCTCCGGCTCGCATAGGGCAGTTCCGCCGCCCCATGGCCGGTGTTGGTCATGATGAGCAGGTCAAAGTCCTTGTCCGCTTTCTCCAGAGCATTGACCACCTGCAGGGTGGATGCTGGATCGACGTTGTTGTCCAGTTCGCCCACCACCAGCATGAGGTGTCCCTGAAGTTTGCCTGCGTCCACGACGTTGGAATTGCGGGCATAGCTTTCATCCACAGGCCAGCCCAGCCATTGCTCATTCCACCAGATCTTGTCCATCCGGTTGTCGTGGCAGCCACAGTCAGCCACGGCGGCTTTGTAAAAGGTCCCGTAGTCCAGCAGGGCGCGCATGGCGTTCTGGCCACCGGCAGAGCCGCCGTAGATGCCCATGCGGTTGATGTCCATCCAGCCCCGGGTGGCGGCTGCAGACTTGATCCAGCTGATGCGGTCTGGAAAGCCAGCGTCTTTGAGATTCTTCCACGCTACTTCGTGAAATGCCTTGCCCCGGTGGTTGGTGCCCATGCCGTCCGCCTGCACCACTACGAATCCCATCTGGGCCAGCGTCTGCTGGCGCAGGAGCCGCGAGAATTCTTTGGGCGCGAAGGCACCATGCGGTCCGGCATAAACCTCCTCCAGCACGGGATACTTTTTCGTCGGATCGAAGTTTGCGGGTTTGATGATCACTCCATAGATGTCTGTCTTGTTGTCGCGTCCCTTGGCGGCAAAGCGCTCCGGCATGGACCATCCTGCCGCCAGCAATGCGGTGATGTCGGCGCGCTCCAGCTCACAAACAAGGGTGCCGTCCGCACTGCGGCGCAGCTCCGTCACGGGAGGATGGTCTGAGCGGGACCATGTATCGATGAAATAGGTGTGGTCTGGAGAAAAGTCGATCCGGTGATTGCCCTCCCCTTGGGTGAGCTGGGTGAAGCCGGTGCCGTCCAAGTTCACCCGGCAAAGATGTTGATGGTAGGGGTCTTCTTCAGGACGCACGCCGGAGGCCATGAACCATGCCTGGCGCTTCTCTGTGTCGACGCGCTCTACTTTGCGCACGACCCACTTGCCTTGGGTCACCTGCTTTTTGACGGCACCGGATGCTGTCTCATAGAGCCACAGATGGCACCAGCCGTCTCGCTCGCTCATCCACAGCATTTCGCCTGAGCCGTCCAGCCACTCGCGGAAAGTTTTGTTGTTGTAGTCGATGAAAGTGGCACTGGTTTCCTCCACCACAGTGCGCACGGCACCAGTTGCAGTGTTGACTCCAAGTATGCGGTAGAGCTGGTGACCCCGCTGGTTGTAGTCAAAGTAAAACTCGTCCCCCTTGGGGGACCAGTGCAGGTTCAGATTCCGATCTTCAGCAAAAGCATTAGGAAACAATGCGGCATCGGGCTGGGTAACCTTGCGGGTGACCACATCCAAGAGCACCGGGCGGGGCTGGGGCAGTTCGTCGCCGGGCTTGAGATAGTTCAGGGTCTGCACCTTCGGCTGCACTTGCTCCGTGGGAGAGGACTGCACAATGACCACTTCGCGTCCGGGAATGGGCCGCACACTGGTGAAGACCACATGACGGGAATCGGGCGACCACGAAACCGGCCCGGAGCAGGTGCGCTTGTCAGGCAGGGCCGTCTCCAGTGCAAAAGACTCCTGAGTCTTGAGGTTCTTCAGAAAGGGCTGTTTCTCGCGGAAGTCGAGCCGCCAGTTCTGGTCGGGAGAGATATTGCGGTCGGGCTTCCCCTTGGATTCCGCCGGGGAAACGTCTCCGTCGATCGTCACTTCCAGCGCACCCTCTTGCGCTTCAAAGGAGCGGAGCGGTCGTCCCAGTCCGTTGGTGACGATCCAAACGTGACCCGCGTAGGTTTCGAGGTCGCGGGCATCACCCGGCTGGATGCGTCCGTAACTGCGACGCTGGCGGTCAAAATCATTCCAGAAAAGTTCCACCGGTTCCTGCCGCTCGTTGATGATCCGCAACTTTGAGCGGGTGCCTGT
>JBGGMQ010000526.1:0-2722 GCA_041287975.1 Verrucomicrobium sp.
GCCATCCGCAAGTACCTGGCCCCTGATGCGGTGGGACACACGGAGGGGGGCGACATGGTGGGGCCGGAGGCCTTTATCGAGCTGTTCCACCGGCCATTTCTGGTGGCTTTTCCCGATGTGAAAGTGACCGTGGACGAAGTCCTGGCGATGGAGTGCGACGCGGTGGTGCGATGGACAGCCGTGGGGATTAACACAGGCGAGGCCTTTGGCATGCCACCGACTGGACGAAAAGTGACCATTCATGGCATGTCCTGGCTCAAATTTCGTGATGGCCTGCTCGTGGAAGGGTGGGACCACTGGAATTTCAGCGGCCTGATGGGGGCGCTGACGGGTGGACCGGGGACGGCAACGATTGTGGTGGAAGACGTGGTTTGATTCACGCCAATCCCGAGTTGCAAGTGCCCTTGAGCGGAGTTGAGTGCGAGCTTCCACGCACCATGCACATTCGCGACATCTTTGCCCAGCGCCGCCCGACGTTTTCGTTTGAGTTCTTCCCCCCTAAAACGGCGGAGACATCCCAGGCGCTTTATGAAACGATCAGCGAACTGGAGACCTTCAAGCCGGACTTTGTAAGCGTGACCTATGGGGCGGGCGGGACAACGCGTGAGCTCACCCATGATCTGGTCGTGCGGATCAAACAAACGACCTCCCTGGATCCCATCCCGCACCTGACGTGTGTTTGCCACGGCGAGTCCGAAATCGCCGCCATCCTGGAGCGCTATGCGGCGGCCGGGGTGAGCAACATTCTGGCGCTGGGCGGTGATCCACCACGCGGTCTGGCCAACTATGAGAAGGCGAAGGATGCCTTCCAGCACGCCTCTGATCTGGTGCGCTTCATCCGGAACTTTACCGGGCACACCGACAACCGGGGCTTTGGCATTGGGGTTGCCGGTTTCCCCGAGGGGCACCCTTCCACACCGAACCGTTTGCTGGAGATGGACTATCTGAAGGCGAAAGTGGATGCCGGGGCGGACTACATCTGCACCCAGTTGTTCTTCGACAATCGCGACTTCCTCGACTTCCGCGAGCGCTGCCATCTGGCGGGCATTCACGTGCCGATCATCGCTGGCATCATGCCGATCGTGAGCGCCTCAGGCATGAAGCGCATGGCCGAACTGGCAGCCGGAGCCCGTTTCCCCGCGAAGCTGCTCAAGGCGATCTCCCGCTGCAATGGCGACGAGGGAGCCGTGGAGCGCGTGGGCATTCACTACGCCACGGAGCAGTGTGCGGACCTCTTGGACAACCAGGTGGACGGTTTCCACTTCTACACACTGAACAAGAGCCGGGCCACGCGGGAGATTTATGCGAGCCTGGGTCTGAAGGACTCACGTTCCGTCTGAATCGAAAAATTCAAATCAGAAACAGAGCCCGGTTCGATCCATCAAACTCTGTTTGCCGGTCCCTGCCAATACTCCAGTCCACTTTCAGCCCCCCACCAAGCACGCATGAAGTCAGACCTGATCGCCGCCATTGAAGCTGGAGGAACGAAGTTCAATTGTGCGATCGGCACGGGGCCGGACGACATCCGCATGCGCACCCGCATCGCGACGACGGACCCCACGGACACGCTACGCGAGGTGTTCGCGTTCCTGGACCAGGCGTCCAAGCAGGTGGGGCAGTTCAGCGCCATTGGGCTGGGATCCTTTGGCCCGGTGGATCTGATCCGGGGCAGCGATACCTACGGCTACATCACCACGACGCCCAAGCCCGGCTGGAAGTACACGGACCTGCTCGGCTCCCTGGGAGAGATTTTTCATGTGCCAGTGGGGTTTGACACGGACGTGAATGCGGCGGCGCTGGGTGAATACACCTGGGGCCACGGCCGGTCTTGTGATCCACTGGTGTACATCACGGTGGGTACCGGCGTGGGTGGCGGGGTACTGGTAAACGGCAAGCCGCTGCACGGGGCGCTGCATCCGGAGATTGGCCACCTGCTGATTCCCGCGATCCTCTCGGATGCGCCGGAGCCCGATGGCGTGTGCCCGTATCACGGGAGTTGTCTGGAAGGCCTGATCAGTGGTCCTGCCATTGCGGCGCGCTGGGGAGCACCTGCGGACAGTTTCCCCGAGGACCATGAGTGCTGGGGAGAATTCTCCACCTTGATGGCACTTGGCTTGGCGAACATCATTCTGACGCTCTCCCCGCAGCGGATCATTCTCGGCGGCGGGGTCATGCACCAGTACCAGCTCTTCCCCATGATTCGCGAAGAGGTGCAGCGGGTGCTCAACGGCTATGTGCAGACACGCCAGCTGATGGAAGACATCGACAACTACATCGTGCATCCGGGCCTGGGGGATGACTCAGGATTGCTGGGGGCAATGGCGTTGGGGATGCAAGCGGCGAAGTAGAGACGGAGCGGGTACTGCAGGAGAAGGACTTGGACAGAATTAACGGAATTTACAGAATTCTGTGCTGGAGTGGAGGAATGAGCGGTTGGGGTTGCTGGGGCGTAGAGTTCCTGGCTGGTGAGGAGATTTGAGTTCTTGGAAACTGGAGCGGCAGGCGAAAGCGGCGATTCTCGCCGCACTCCAAAGACGCTGCGCGTCCAGATGGAGTGCGCTGCAGACGGCTCGGTCGACAACAGGGCTTGCGATGTCGGAGGATTTGCAATTTCCTTGAACTCAGCGCTTCCAGCATCTGGCGACGAAGGAGCTTTGGAGTGCGTGCTGAAACCGCCGCTTTCGGGGGAACGATGGACGGGCTGAGATGGCGGGGGGGCAAG
>JBGGMQ010000527.1:0-3684 GCA_041287975.1 Verrucomicrobium sp.
TGGCGGTGAGTGGTGCGGCCGGCGCTCCCCACGTGGAGTTTTCCTCACTGGAGATCAACTTTTGGAAGTCGGCAAACGTAGCGGCAGTGAAGGAGGTTTTGTCCACACGCAGCGCGGCGATGTCGTAGACATTGGCCTTCCCGGACCAGGAAACATTGGGCCAGATCACCACGTTGGCCTTGGGAGTGCCGGTGAAAACGGAGGATTGAAAGGTGACAGAGGCCCCCGGGGTGATGGTGACATTCAGCCCCTCCACGGTGCAGCGCTCCGCCTCAAGCTGGCCACGGGCCCCGACACGAATTTCCTGAACCCCACCGCCGGTGCGACGCAGCAGAACGTTCTTCACCCGCAGCCGGGCGGTCTTGCCTTCGGGCAGGCGGGAGCCATCAAAGGAGAAGGCGTAGCGGGCACTGCTGTCGATGACGGCGTTTTCAAGAAGGTGATCCAGGCCGATGAAGAAGACGTCGTGCCCCATGCAGTCTTTGATGAAGACATTGCGGTAGTGGGTGACGCTCTCCCCTACATCACAGAGGCCGGTGGAATTGCCGATGCTGGCGAAGCCGTCGATCTCACACTGGGCGTCTTCATGGGCGCTGAAGCCGTCGTCTCCGCACTCGATCGCGGCAATGTTTTCGAACTTCAGGCCACGCTGGGCTCCGTGGACATTGAAGCCGTCATTCCAGACGTGGGTGCTGGTGACATTCTTCACGGTTAAATGGGCACCGCTTCTGGAGAAGACCACGCCATTGCTGCGGGCGGGGTAGCGGATCTTGGCAGTGTCGAGATCCTGCCCCTCTGGCAGTTTGAGGTAGAAGGCATCCTCCTCGGCCACATAGGTCCACTCGTTGGGCAGGAGGTCGGCGGGCTTCTTCAACGCGGCGCTGGGGCCTTTCGAAGTGCGGCCCATGTGGCTCATTTTTCCGTTCCAGAGGAAGAACCACCGTCCGACCACGGCTGGGTTCATGGAAGGGATGATCTTGGTCTTGCGAAAGAGTCCTTGGCCAAGGGACTCCCAGTCTGCGGCCCAGACGGGTTCACTGCCATCCAGGACGGCACCGTGGCCGTCGACCGTGATGCGCCGGTCTGGCTCGCCTTGTTTCAAGGAAAGATCCAAGGACTCGTAGTAGGTCCCGGGGGCCAGATGGAGCGTGTCCCCGGGCAGGGTGAGACGCACGCCGCGGGCGATCGTTTTGACGGGTTGGGTGATGCCGTCGTTGGTGTCGGCACCGGTCTGGGGATTCACCTGGAGGTTGCGTCCGGAAGGCGGGGCCTCTGCGGGCAGTATGAGGGTGACGCCGAGCATGTGGCAGAGCAGCAGGGGCATCAAGAGAGGATGGCGGCGCATGGCAAAAGGGAGAATTTCCTTTTAAGCCAGCGGAAGGGGACTTCTTTCGTGGCATCGTCGTCTGGCGGGGAGTGGTCATTTGACTTGCGGCGGGCGGGGTGACGTGGTGAGATGCCCGCGCCCCTCCAACCGGGCCGCCACCATGCATCGACCGCTTGCTGTATTTTTTCTTTGGACCGTCGTGAGCTGCAGTGCCGTCTTTGGCGCGAGCTACAAGTTCGTGAACGAAGGGCTGGAAATTGATGCCGGGAGCCTCGGTCGTCTGACGCTGGAGTACCCGAAGATGCTGGACGCGGGGAATCTGTCGATCCACAAGATCGTGGAAACGAACATCAAGGGCAAGTCCGTACGGCTGCGGTATGAGGGCGGCGGTGAGGCGGAGGTGACGCTGGGGGATCGCGGGCAACTCACCTGCAAGGTCAGCCAGGTCCCGGCCGATGTGAAAAATATCGGGACCTCCATGCAACTGCCGATTGCCTTCAATCAGGGCGGTTTGTGGAAAATGGGAAGCAAGACAGGCGAGTTTCCCAAATCCAAACCGGCGAATCCGCATCTCTTTCAAGGACATGCTGCAGAACTGGCCCTGACGAACTACGAAGGTCGGAGTCTGACGGTGCAGGTGCCGGATAACAGCTTCCTGCAACTGTCAGACAACCGGGAATGGAACTGGTCCATCTTTCATTGGCATAGCTACACGCCGTATGATCCGAGCAAGGTGGAGTTCGTCTATGGGATCACGGAGGCCGGCGGCGGAGCGGCGGCCAAGCCGCTGGTGGATGCCCTGGGGCAGTCCACGCGCGAAGACTGGCCAGACAAGGTGAAGAGCGTGGAAGAGTTGAAGGCGGATGTGGTGGCGGAGAAAAAGTACTACGACAGTCTCACGCCGCCTGCCACGGATGAATATGGTGGCCTGCCCGGGAGCAAGGAGAAGAAGGGGTTGAAGGCCACGGGCTTCTTTCATGTCGAGAAAAAGAGAGAGCGGTGGATTCTCGTGGATCCGGCGGGTAATGCCTTCTTCCACCTGGGACTGTGCGTGGTGAACCCCAACGACGACTACACGTTGGTGAAGGGCCGGGAGGCGGCCTATGAATGGCTGCCCAAGTCGGAGGGGGAGTTTGCCTCTGTCTTCCGTCCCGGCAGCAATGGCGCAATTCTTTCCTATCACCTGGCCAACCAGGTGAGGAAGTATGGGGAACCCTACACGGACGAGTCGTACACGGCGCGCATGATCGCCCGCATGAAGAAGTGGGGCTTCAACTCCATCGGTGCGTTCTCCAACGGCGGGGACAAGGCACGGGCTGCGGCCAGATTTCCCACGGTGGCGCACCTGCCGATCAATGTCTGGGAGGGCGTGCCGCGGGTCAGTGGCATCCATGAGACGTTTGACCCCTTTGACGAAAAGACGCGGGCGGCCATTGAGACGAACATGGCCCGGGAACTGCCCGGGAAGGCGCAGGATCCGCTGATCATTGGTTATTTCATTGTCAACGAGCCGATTTATGAGCAAATCCCGCACGTGGTGCCCTCTTTGAAGGGCAGCGAGCATGCTTGCAAGCGCCGTCTCGTTCAGTGGCTGACAGAGAAGTATCAAACCATTGCCGCCTTCAACAAGGCGTGGGAGGCGAATGAGCCTTCGTTTGAGAGTCTGCTGGAGATCGGATTGACCGTGAAGTCTCCCTCGGCCGTTGCTGATGCCCAGGCCTTCGCCAGCTTCTTCCTGGAGGAGTACCTGAAGCTGGTGAAGACATCTTTCCGCAAGCATGACCCCAATCACATGCTCATCGGCAGCCGCCTTCAACCGGGGACGATCAATCATGAGTGGATCTGCCGTGCCATGGCGCCCCACCTGGATGTGATGTCCTATAACTACTACACCTACGGGGTGGACAAGAACCACCTGCGCCAGGTGCATGAGTGGACCGGTGGTCTGCCCATGATCTTGAGCGAGTTCTTCTGGTCCTCGCCGAAAGACAGCGGTTTGGATGGTGGTCGCGAAGTTGGCAGTCAGCAGGAGCGCGGACTCATGTACCGGAACTATGTGGAACAGAGCGCCTCCCTGGGGTTCGTTGTTGGGGCAGAGTGGTTCACCCTGGTGGACCAGTCCGTGACCGGTCGCTGGTTCTCCGGCTTTGACGGTGAGCGTTCCAACTCGGGCGTTATTTCCGTGACCGACCGCCCCTGGAAGCTACTTTTGGGGGAGATGATGAAGACGAATTATGACATCTACCGCGTCTGGTTCGGAGAGCGTGAGCCGTTTGCGTATGCTGTGCCGGGGAAGAAGTAGGGATGGATTTCTGAGTGAGCTGGATACCTCCGGGTCGGCGCAACCGGCCGACATC
>JBGGMQ010000528.1:0-2738 GCA_041287975.1 Verrucomicrobium sp.
TCCTCCCAATGCTGTGACACCCATTGCGGCGAAATCCGATACTGCCCCATGGGACGCGAAGAAGGGGCGGTCCAAGAATGGGAGGATCCGGAAGTTCCTCATGTGGATCTTCATCCTCGGCGTTGTGGCGGTGGTGGGTTATGGGTTGAAACCGCAGCCGATTGAGGTGGAGGTGGGTGAGGTTACGCATGGTCCGTTGACGGTGCATGTGGTGGAGGAGGGGAAGACGCGCATTCGCAACCGCTATGTGGTCTCTGCCCCGGTGGCGGGACAGATGCGCCGGGTGCCGTTCAAGGCGGGAGATACTATTGTGGCCAATGAGACGGTCATCACGACGATTGCGCCGGTGACCACTCCGCTGCTGGATCCTCGCGCT
This sequence comes from Verrucomicrobium sp., assembly GCA_041287975.1. Lineage (GTDB taxonomy): Bacteria > Verrucomicrobiota > Verrucomicrobiia > Verrucomicrobiales > Verrucomicrobiaceae > Verrucomicrobium. The sequence goes on from JBGGMQ010000528.1 coordinate 377, forward strand.
CGTGCGCAGGCCGAGGCGCGGCTGCAGGCGGCCGATGCGGGTCGGGACCGGGCGACCCAGGCCATGGAAATGGCGCGCACCGCTGACAAGTTTGCCCAGGCCAACTGGGAGCGGAACAAAGGACTGGCCAAGAGCGGCAGCATTTCCGTGACGGATCGCGACAACGCAGAACGCGAGGCGGAGATGCGGTCGCGGGAAGTGCGGGCCAATGAGTTTGCCCAGAAGGTGGCGGAGTTCGAGTGGCAGCAGGCCAAGGCCGCGCTGTTGCAGATCGAGTCGCCCGAGAGCGCGGTGGCCGGAGCGGAGATTGAGGTGCGGGCTCCGGTTTCCGGTCGTGTGCTGAAGGTGCAGCAGGAGAGCGCCATGGTGGTGACTCCCGGCGTGGCCATCATGGAGATCGGCGATCCTTCGGACATCGAGATCGAGGCGGAGATTCTGTCCCGCGACGCTGTGGCCATCAAGCCAGGGGCTGAGGTCCTCATTGAGCAATGGGGCGGTGAAGCTCCGCTCAAAGGGCGCGTTCGGCTCGTGGAGCCGGCGGCGTTTACCAAGGTGTCAGCCCTCGGGGTCGAGGAACAACGGGTGTATGTGCTGAGCGACATCGTGGACCCGCCAAAGGACGCCACCGCGTTGGGCGACCGCTATCGGGTGGAGGTGCGTGTGGCCGTGTGGCAGCAGCCGGATGTGATGCTCATGCCTGCCGGGGCCTTGTTCCGGGAGGGCAGTGCCTGGAAGACATTTGTTTTTGATGGGGCGGGGGGTGTGGCTGCTGGCGCGGCTCAGGGCCAGGTGGAGAAGGGGCATGAGCCGAGTGCGCTGGAAAAGATCAAGGGTGCAGTGTCAGAGAAGCTTGGGAATGGTGGCAGCGCAGAAGGAGGAGGAGCCACGGGTGTCGGCAAGGCCAGGAAGATTTCTGTGGATGCGGGCCGTACCGACGGGCGCATGACGCAGATCATCGGCGGAGTTGAGCTCGGGACGAAGGTGCTGTTGCACCCGCCCGACAGCGTGGTGGACGGGGTGGCGGTGAAGGCGCGGGCGGCTAGGTGAAAAGTAGTTCGGCTGTCCCAGCCGTTCAGATCGCCCAAACTTCTTGCCGACATCGTATCGTCTATTCGTCCAAAAGATAAGAGGCACCACCACTGAGCTTATGACAGTCGATGAACTTGAAACCTATCTTGGGATAGTCTTTCCATTGCGGCACCGCGCAGCCTTGTTGGACCCGACCGACCCTATTCACGAAGCGACTGACTTTCTTGTTCCATCGTCACCTTACGAGAGTCTTGATTTTGCAGGTGTTCATCGCTTTCTTCACCACTCTGAACACAATGCGTGGCCGTCCTTTCTCATTGCCATTGCTTCTAACGGGTGCGGCGATTACTTCGCCTACGATTTGCGGACATCCGACTACAGGGTCATCTATATTGACCCTGATCTTTCAGTGACAGAAAACCTGGAATCAGAAGACAGACTTGAATATCCCACTTTCGAAGTTTGGTACGCTGCCAAGGTTCAGCGTTATCGGTCAAAAGGAGTGGAAAAGCAGCAAGGCGGCAGGAAATGTGTGGGTCTCTGGTGACTTCTAACTTTTATTGGAGGACGCTGCGGCATACTCGGCCGAGTAGACATGAAAGTAGTAGCATCTCTGACGCTGAGAAACTGGCATCCTCCAGGGATTCAGAGCAATCAGCCGTAATTGGGTGAAATGGGGGCTGAAGCAGTTGCGGATGAATCAGGAGAATGTACTTTGTAGCATGGATGTGGACCAGTTGGCACCCGAAGCGCTGAAGCTACCCATAAGGGACAGGGCATTACTTGCCGCCTTCCTCTGGGAGAGCTTGGGGGACCCCTATGCTGCTCCATCAGATGGTTTAGATGACGATGAAGCTTTCGCACTGGCTGAAAAGCGTGATGCGGAAATAGAGTCCGGAACTGTGGTTCCGCTCTCTCATACGGAGCTTATGACTCGCCTGCGTAGATGAGGATCGAGTACCACCCTGCGGTGGCTGCAGAACTTGAAGAAGTTCGGGACTACTATGCGTCTCGTTCTGAGGGACTGGGCGATGATTTCGTGAATGAGTTTGAGCGTCAAGTTCTTCGGATTGCGGCAATGCCAACAAGGTGGATGGTTGTGCGCCGGGACATTCGAAGAGCGCTCATGAAGAGGTTTCCGTATGTCATTTTCTTCCGGCTTCTTGATGGAGACGACTGCATTCGTATCACTGTAGTAAAGCACGAGAAGAGGCATCCTTCGTACGGGGCTCACCGACATTAGGACGGTGTTCTTAGCTTTCGCGGGCGCGCCAGTCAGGGGCGGGCTTTTGCTTCGGGATCTGCGGGTAGCCTAGCAGTGTAGTTTCCTTGG
>JBGGMQ010000529.1:0-5025 GCA_041287975.1 Verrucomicrobium sp.
AGTCTCGGCGAAGCCGCTCTATTGTATGGCGCAGGTGCCACAACACTCGCCGGCTTCCTCTGCACGTTCCAGCTCAACTCCCCTCATTCCCAAGGCATCCAGGTCCGCCCTACGTGATCTTTGTGCGCCGCTCAGATCGGAGAGTTCCTGCGCAATCGTATCCAATCGTTCGTCGTTTGCCTCCGAGCGGGGAGCTCTGCCCAGAATGTCTAGTTCACTTCGGAGTTGCACCAACCTTGACCTGACGCTCTGAAGTCGTTCCCCGACCTGGAGTATTCTATCGTTTACTTGTTGCGCATCCATCGCATCGATAAAGAGCTGGGCGAGTGGAGGAGACGAAGCCTCAGCTGCGACGACAATTGGGGTTTGCGCTCGGATCGCTGCGAGAGCTTGAGCATCAGCGGGAGTAAAAGTGACCGTGCCGGTAGTTGCAGGTGCCAAAGGCGAGGGTGACCTGTGAGCGACCGTCATTTCCACGGATACGCTACCCGACGCTGCGCTGGCGAGGCTTTGAAGCCCGCTTCTGGAGGATCTCCGCTCGACACCCTCCAGCAGCCTCATCTCTTCTTGGTCTTTGGAACGGGCACCGCTAGATTGCCCAGCACCTGCGAGTTGAACGGGAAAATCGGCTGCTTTTGACTTTGTTGCGTCCATGGTGGAATTGAAGTGGAATGAGGCTGAAGATCGATGAATGACACGGCGCTGTTGTCATAACTTCTCCCCAAATGAATCTGAAGGTTTCAAAAAAACATCCGGGGCCTATTCTCGCTTCCGCGCTACCAAACGAGCGAGCTTCTCCATTCACTCTTGAGCGCTACTGCCTCACGCCATTCCACTTCAACCGGTAAAACCCACTGTCCGGCAAAGGCGAATTGTCCATCCACGTGTGCACGAGCGAAGCAGCCGTATCCGCTGTCCTGAAGGTGCCGACTTCGTCCCAATCGATTAGATTGCCGGAACGCATGACGGTGTAGGTGACAAAGGGATCCAGTTTAGAAAGCGCGAGTGAGACGCTGGTGCCGTCCGCAGCGGCGGCGGGAGCGGATTGGGGGCCTTGACCGATAGCGGACTGCCAGGCAATGGCGTAGTCGGTAGCGGGGGCGGACGCTTCCGCAGTGACGCGGAGAGCGTACTGACCAGGCGGGAGATTGCGCAGGAAAAGGTGCTGGACGTTGTCAATGGTGCTGGTGCTTTGCGAGATGGGAGCACCACTGACAACGCCGTTGTTCGAGGCATAGAGGGCAAGATGCAATACGGCGAGTGCGCTGTCGTACTCGTCGGAACCATTCAAGGTCAGAGTCCGTTGCCAGGTGAGGGCGGCAGAGAAGGTGTCAGCCATGTTGCCTGCGGGTACGGTGAAATAATACCACCTGGGGATGGAAGTCTGCGCCGTGGCCTTGTCCCAGCCCGTGGGCTGCACTTCATCAGTACCCGTCTGATAGCCCTGACGCCCGAATTCAAGAAGACGGTAACTGTTGCCGATGTGCAACTCCCCTGCCCCGTAGACGGCATCGTAAGGAGCTGCCGCAGCCAGACGCTGCCATTGGGGCAGGTTCTCCTTCGACGCACCGGCGAGGAGGAGCGCCTTGATCACCATCGGATAGTCATAGGCGGGAGCGAGAGCCTGCAACCGTTGGCGGAGAATCACGGAACAGGAGGCGACGGCAGGCGTGGCGTAGCTAGTGAGGCCCTGGTTCACCACGAGGTCCGGCTTCATGCGACCACTGCCATCGACAAGGGTGCCGCCACGACTGTGGTCCCCGTTGCGAAGACCTACGCAGATGCTGTTGTAGGTACTGGAGGGCAACGGTGGCACTGTCGTGCCGGCACCGTTGTTCAGCGGTACGCAGAGAATCGTCCCTTGGTCTACCACCATCTGGTCATAGCGACGAAGGAGTTGCTCGTCCTGGCTGGAGTTTCCCGTAGTGCCGACATAACTATGATTCTGAGCTCCACCTTGGAAACTCGGCAGCGGAGTCTGATTGAGAAGGCGACCAAGGAAATCATCGGCCTCATAACATTCGACATGGGTGACACCTTGTGAAACGCTGCCCTGCCCATAGAAGGTCTCCGCAACGGATGCAGCATGGCCACTGGCACCTGTTAATCCGGATTTTGCATGAAAGAAGCATCCGTCAAACTGACCAGTGCCTGGAATAGGTGAGCTGGATCCCCACATCTGAGGCAAATAGGGACCTTGCCCCCCTTCTTCCGGGACAGATTCCATAGGCTCGCAATGTAGCACGACGAATCCGGCACCGGTGGGCAGGGCGGCACCCTGCTGGGCAGCAAGCGCGGTGTATCCGCTGTCGTCACGCCAGTCAGCATTTAACGTCAGCCAGCCAAATAGCAGGCCGACAAAGGGCAGCGCCTTGGGTATTTTCACATGAACTCTCATCTTTCCATCAGCCAGGGGTTTCATAACAGTCGGCAGAGTAGAGGGTTAGCGTCTTGAGGTAGCCTCCCCTGTTTGGGGTGCAGTCTGCGGCTGCGGAGCCCCAATGTGCTTCCTCAGTATGCGGCGAACCTCCTGAATGCCCTGGGGGTTCTGGTGAGCGCCGTGGTTCGATGGCACAATCAGCTCGGATTCCGCGCCGTCCAGGTGGGAGCTGGAATACGGCACCACACCGTCACTGCAATTGGGAGCACCACCGCGACCGCGGTCTCCACAAATCGTATGATAGGGAATATGATGAGCCATGGGAAGCTCCATCGTCAGTTTGGCGAATCGGTTCTCTGGGGACAACGTGTCGATGCTGTTGGGAATGTGCTTGGCCTTGAACTCCGTGCTGTCTAGAACCACGACATCCGCCAGGGACAGGCTCAGCTTCACCAGATTGGCCGGTGCCCGTACAAGATTGGATCCGATCCATCCTATGAAGCCCATGGCCAGCTTGCTCCCGCGGTGGGGTGCAGAAATGAAAATGGCGCGACCAATGTCATGTCGATGTTCAAAGATGAGAGCATCACGAACCACCGCCAGGTTTTCCGGGCTGAGCTTGATCTCATTCGGCGGCAGCTTGAAAAACTCTGACCATATCTTGTTGCCGGAATCCACAAGCATCAGCCGCCCTATGACTCCGCCCATGCTGTGCCCCACATAGACGATGGGTTTGTGCCCAGGATGAGCCGCCTTCATCTTGTTCAACTCCTTGCGAAGCAACTCTGCCGAGTAGGGATAGGGGTAGCCGCTGGGATAGCTGAACATCCAGATCTGGTACTTCTTGCGGATTATCGGATCAGCACGCAACGCGTTCAACATGGGTGTCCAGGTTGCAGGGGTATCCATCAAGCCATGCACCATCAGCAATGGGACACGGTCCGGATCATAGGGGCGCATGCGGTAGATGCCGGCCGTCTTTTCGTATTTGGCGGGATTGATGAGCCGGCGAATGCCCAGCCGCTCAGGGCGCTCCCGGGTGAGCATGACCGCGAGTGAGGTGGTAAAGTCAGCAGCCAGGGGCCGGACACGCCCTGCGAGCTCCACGTCGTCCACATCCAGAGGATCGTAGAATCGGATTTCACACCGGTTCCCCTGAAACCGAGCTATGGCGGTAACTCCGTAGTACACCTTGGGCCCCATGGCAAAATTCTCACCGTACTCGGGATTTTCATGCTTGCTGATGGCTACCAAAGTGGCCCCCACCCCATCCCGAGTGACACGCTCCTTCAGATACTTCCCTCCCACCTCCAGCTGGTCATCGGGCAGGAATTCATACAGGGAGGGATTCCAGCCTGGACGAGCATCAGCCTTGTGCACCAGTGTGTACTCCCCGAACTGCATCGGCTTCGTCCAAGGGTCCATCTGATGCATGCGCACCACACTGAACAACCGCTGAAGTGCAAACTTGTAAAGTTTCCTCGCATCCTCGTCTTTTGGATAACTCCGAAGCCGGGCTTCCGCCACTTTCACGGCGGCGAGGTAGTGCTGTATCGCCCGGTCTGGGTCTTTCTTGGCGCACTTCCCGGCGTCTCCAAGAGACTCCCCGGCACTCTTGATGTGCACATCAACTTGTGCCGTGCTGACATAGGTCACCCGGGTTTCCCGGAGGGCGGCGATGGGCGCACAGGAGCTTTGGCAGATTAGAGCCAGGGCACTTGAAAATATCAGCCAAAGAGGGGGTCGGCGATGCATGCGCCGCTACTCTACGAAATGCCACCTGTTCCCACAACTTCAGACTTCTCGTCAATCCCAGGCCACCTTGAAGGTCAATGCGTCTCCCGACGACGGCGACGCAGAGCCCATCCACAGCCCGCAAGCATAAGCAAGACAACACTGCCAGGTTCCGGCACAGGGGTGATGATGGCGAGAATCTCCTGCCTGTACCCTGCCACCAGTGAGTCAATGCTAATGTCTCCCGGAGTGGGATCAAAGTCGGAAACCAGCGAATGGACGCCAACCAACTCCAGGAATCCGTTGTTGATGATGAAGGTGGGGCCGCCGGAGTCTCCCAATTGAAACTGTGTGTCCCCCGGCAGTCCACTGTAGGTCATGGTCGAAGACCATCCGCTGTAACCGGCGGGGAACTCAGGTTGGGTACGAATATCGACTCCCAATCCCCCGCCTCCCAAGTCCAGAACGTTTTCGCCAACCCTGAAGTTCAGGAAGTTGCCCGCCAGGGAGATTCCAACGGTGAATACCGTCTCGCCTTCCAAGGTATTGGGGTCTCCACCAGGATCGAAGATGTCATACGAGGCAATGTTGCTGGAGACGGCCGTGGTGAGACGCCCAATCCAAATGTCACTCAGTCCCTGAGGAGTGTTCAGTTGAATGCCGTAAGTGGAATCCACCGTGTAGTCCTCAAAGACAGCCGCGCTGTTGCCCGTGTAGAAGCGCACAGGTGACGCGCCGACGGGCGACAGGTGGTTTACTGAAATGAAGTACTGGTCCGAGATCATCGTTACCCAGCGTCCATCGCTGGTCTGCCCCACACCACTCCAGTCGTAGCCATCGCCGATGAAGTTGGCGGATCCGTTGAGCCGCTCATTCACATCGGCATCATACTCGGCGACCACCAGACCAAA
>JBGGMQ010000530.1:0-4571 GCA_041287975.1 Verrucomicrobium sp.
CCAAGCTTTGGCGAACTGTCCGAAGCGGCAACCGGCGGGGCGGGACTGGTGCAACTGGATCCGCAAACGGCAACCACTCTCGAACTGGGCACGCGGGGGCAATCCGCGAACGGCCGGGTGAAATGGGACCTGGCGTACTACTATGCCTGGCTGGATGATGAGCTCCTCGAACTCTCGGTGGCTCCGGGCCTGACCCAGACGGTGAACGCGGGCCGGACCATCCACCAGGGCGTGGAGCTCGGCCTCGAACTGACGGTGCTGGAAGGGTTGTTTGTGCGATCCGTGGCGGGTCCTGCCTCCACTGCTCTGCTCAACTCCAGTGCGAAGTCCCCCAAGGCTGTGGCCCCGGTGGCCCCCGAGGTGGAGAAGGACCGGCTCGTGTTGCGTCAGAACTACCTGTGGAGCAACTTCCGCTTCGACAACGACCGTGAGTTTGGCGACAACCAGCTCCCCGGGATTCCTGAGCACTACTACCGTGCGGAACTGCTGTACATGCACCCGAGCGGCTTCTACCTGGGGCCGAACCTGGAATGGGTGACGGGCTATCCGGTGGACTCTGCCAACACGCTGGACAATGACTCCTATGCCCTGCTGGGCTTCAAAGTGGGGTATCGCACGAAGAAGGGTGTTTCCTTCTACGTGGAGGCGAAGAACCTGACGGACGAAGACTACGCGGCGACGACGAGTGTCATCAGCAAGGCCGGGGCGTTCAATTCGAACGTGTTTCTGCCGGGCGATGGGCGGTCGGTGTTTGTCGGGATGGAGTACAAGTTCTGACGCCTTTTTAGACAGGATTGACAAGATTTTTAAAAGATTAACAAGATCGAGCTTCGACTGATTTTAGACAGAATTAACGGAATTGTTGGAATTGGAGTTTAGGCCTGCTTTAGACAGGATTCACAAGATGGCCTGGAACGGATTATGGAGTCTGTTTCAGGTCTTGCGTCTCCTGCGAAGCAGGTCTGACAGGATCGACAAGATTTTTAGAAGATTAACAAGATCAGGTTCGGCTCCCTACTTTTCATTGTTGATCAGCGGTAGTAAGCGTTTGTTAGCGGTTTTCTCTGTTTTATGACTTCCCCTCTGTTCTCACCCCTCTCTCACGTGCTCCGTTTCACTTCTTTCGCAATGGCGTTAGCGGTCGCTTCAAGTTGTCTGGTTGCTGCCGAGGAGCACAAGGGGCATGAAGACAAGGACAAGGGGGGCCATGGTCATGGCCATGCGGCGGTGGCGTTTGTGGGAACCCACTCGTTGGATGTGGTGGCGCAGGGGGATGTGGTGGAACTTTTCACGGGGACGTATGCGGCGGGAAATCCGCGAGCGGCGTTGCAGCATCAACGGTCCAGTGATGGGGGCGTGACCTGGTCGAAGCCGGTGACGGTGGATGCAGGGATGCCGATGGCGCATATGCCGCATCGAGGGATGGACGCGCAGATCGCGGCGTTTGGAGACAAGCTGGTGGCGGTGTGGATGACGCCTGGGACGGATGCGTTTGGCGGCGGGCCGATGGCGACCGCACTCTCCGCTGATGGCGGGAAGACCTGGACAGCAGGACCGAATCCGGCGGATGACGGCTCGACGACGGGCCATGGATTTATTGACCTGGCAGCCGATGGAGCCGGGAACTTTCACCTGACGTGGCTGGACACGCGAGGCGAGGAACGCGGGCTGCGCTATGCGCGGTCAACCGACGCAGGCAAAACGTGGTCGGCCAATACGATCCCGGATCGGGAAACGTGTGAGTGCTGCTGGAACACGATCGTGGCAGGACAGGATGGCAACGTGGCCATTCTTTACCGGGACAAGAATCCAAGGGACATGACGGTCGTCCGGTCCACTGCCGCGAAGGACGGCGGGGAAGGTGCGGGCACGCTTTGGGGCAAACCGACCGCCGTGGGCAGCTTTGGCTGGCAGTTCGAAGGTTGCCCCCATGTGGGCGGCGGCTTGGCAATGGGCAGCGCTGAGGCTGGCTCGACACTGCATGCGACCGTGTGGACGGGGCAGCCCGAGCGCCTGGGGGTATACTATTTGAACACGACTGCGACTACAGGTAAGGGTGCGGGTGCCTGGAGCCAAGCGAAGCGACTGGGTGATGGAACAGCGTCGCATCCGGATGTGGCAGCACGGGGTCAGCAGGTGGCCGCCGTGTGGAATGCCAGGCAGGGCGAGGCGTCCGTGATCAAAGGAGCGACTTCAGCGGACAATGGGGTGACCTGGACGGAGCCCGTGCAGCTTTCGGATCCGAATTCCAATCCTGAGTTGATGCCGACTCACGCGAAGGTGGTGGCGACGGGGAGTGGGTTCAGGGCGTTCTGGACGCAGAAGGGAGAAGGCGAACAGCCATCCGTATGGGTGTCGAGGGAAGTTAAAAGTGGTAAGTGAAAAGTCAAAAGTGTCAGGCAAACCACTAATGGAACACTGACAGAGCACAAATAGAGAGGGAGGAGGAAGGGATTGGAACCGCTGACGGACGCTTATTGACGCTCATCGGAGCAATCCAAAGTTCAAGACCCAACATCCATGCGCCGGTGGGGCGGACTGGTTGCTGGAGAGAGATTAGAATGAGCAAGCTGAAACTTGTACTCCCAACAGCTTCCTTGGAATTCAGTGTGAAACTCCCACCAATGCCGCATGCCTGAGCAATCTGAAGATTGAAGTACTAACAGCTTCCGACGGCGAGCGTGCCTACAAAGGCTCTGCCGAACTCTTAAACTCCAGGCGAAGCCGTCTAAACTAGCGAAGCTCCTCAACAGCCCGCTTGCGGGCATCTCAACCAGCGAAGCGTCTCAACGGGCGCACCCCTCACCTCTTCCAGTGCTGGATCCAGCCGGCGATGGCGATGCCGAGCATGAGCACGGCGAAGAGCAGCAGGAACAATCCTGGGGTGCCGCGGGGTCGGTTGGTGGCCATCTGGAGTACTCCTTATCCTGAGTCACTTAAGGAGCCCAAACTATTTTTCTGAACTTTCCTCACTTTTTCACAATTCGTTTGACTATCCGAATGAATCTCCTATTTTCGCCCTCCCAAATTCTAGATCAGACTGTTTAGCAACCAACTCAAGACATGAAAACGTTTTCCGCCAAAGCCGAGGAAGTCGAGCGTAAATGGTGGGTCATTGACGCCAAGGACCAAGTACTCGGACGTGTGGCAGTGATCGCTGCCAACATCCTGCGCGGCAAGAATAAGCCCATTTTCACCGCACACGTGGACACAGGTGACCACGTCGTGATCATCAATGCGGAGCATGTCCGCTTGACCGGCAAAAAAGAAACCCAGAAGTTGTATACCTCCTTCTCAGGTTATGTCGGTGGTCACCACAGCACGACCCCCCAGCGCCTCCGCCAGAAGCATCCTGAAGTGATGCTTGAGAAGGCCATCAAGGGCATGATCCCCCACAACCGCCTGGGTCGCTCCGTTTACACGAAGCTCAAGGTGTACAAGGGCGACAAGCATCCCCATGAAGCACAGCGCCCAGAGGCTCTGACACTTGCCTAATTTTACTTTGTCCATTTCTCTTAGCATTTGCTCATGAGCACCACTTCCTTTGACGCCACTGGCCGCCGTAAAAACGCTGTCGCCCGGATTCACCTTAAGCATGGCAGCGGCAATATCACGGTGAATGGCCGTCCGCTTGACGACTATTTCCCCACGGTGAGCCTTCAGAACCAGCTTCTGGCTCCTCTTCAGCTGACGAACTCCGCCCAGTCCTATGACATCAACTGCCGTGCAGACGGTGGTGGTGTGACTGGCCAGATGGGTGCGATCCGCATGGGCATCGCCCGCGCGCTGATCCTCGCCAACGCGGAAAACCGCCCAGTGCTGAAGAAGAACGGCATGCTGACTCGTGACTCCCGTATGAAGGAGCGTAAAAAGGCTGGTCAGCCTGGTGCTCGTAAGCGCTTCCAGTTCTCCAAGCGTTAATCGCGAGGTTTGGATTGGATCTCAAAGATTTTTTGGAAAAGGCACTGGGTTTTACCCGGTGCCTTTGTCTTTTCTTTGGTCGTGAGGGAGACGCCAGACTGGAAGATAGAAGACGGAAGACCTGAGGCAGGGCAGGATATGGGGCCCTAAAATTCAAAAATCAAAAGCCAAACTTCAAGGAAGGATCAAGGTTCGAAGGGCTCAATGACAGGGGTGGCTGGGTCGTGAGCGGGAGTGGTGGAGTGGCTCGACTGAGCAAGCCAAAGCTTGTACTCCCAACAGCTTCTCTGGGGCGCGGGTGCGGGTAAGAACTCGGAGCATGAGGTTGGGTAAGGTGGGTAGCGCGATGACAGGCTAAAGCCTGGTCACTACTTTGATCGAGGAGTGGCTTTCGTGGCTTGAGCGCTTGCACTCCTCCCAACAGCTTCTCTGGGCTCAGGTCTGAAATCTGGCCGTCTGGTGTCTTCTTCTAACTCCCCTTGCCTTCCTTGGGTTTGCTTGATATTTTGCCGGAGGGGGAATGAAGTTTCTGTTTCATTCCTTATGGATGAACCGTACGGCCAAGTTTGGGGTCTGAACGTCCTTCCATCAACGATCTGCGCATGTCCCCTCCTCCCACAGTGATCCATTTCACCTGCCACGCGTGCGGG
>JBGGMQ010000531.1:0-2809 GCA_041287975.1 Verrucomicrobium sp.
AATGCCGAAGAGGACCGCAAGGATAGCGAGGACTTAACCGGACTACTCGCGGATTACACAGCCCCCAACCCGCCCGCCACCACAGAGACCTCGCGACGGTTCGCGGGCAACTGAGTCGCCTTCAAGGGTGTTGGCACAAAGCGACGGAGGGAACCGAGGATCTCCCCTACCCGGCTTTCCACACGGTCGTCGGTCATCTTCATCGTAAGGAGGATCAGCGCGGGGCGATGACGGCGGCAGATGGTTTCCAAATACGGAATGACGACGCCGGGGGCGAGGTTGATGTCGGAAACCACAACGTCCACTTCAGGGGGAAGATGCTGAGGAGCCAATGTGCCCACGGCCATGCGCAGGTGGGTGAAAGACGCGCCGGTCTCGGCATCGCGGAACTGCAGGACATCGGGGTCCATGACGCCGGTGTCCACACCATAGACTTCAGCACCGTGTTGCAGAAGCGAGTAGCTGGCACCCCCAGGGGCGCTGCCAAGCTCCAATACCACGCGGCCTTTGAGCGACTGTTTGCCATCCAAGCCCGCCCAGGCGAGGGCTTGCTCCATCTTCAACCAGGCGCGGGAGGGCGCATCATACGGCAGGATGACACGAGGCAGGCCTCCTGCCATGGCGTGATGGCTGGGGCTGTGCTGATGGTTGCCCAGAAAGAGGGGCTCATCCCTCTTCTCCCCTACCAGGACATCAAAAACGAGTTCACCCAGATTCGGTTTGCGATCCAGAGGTGCGGTGCCCCCAACCTCAGCCAGTTCGGCCAGCAGTTTTTTCCGCATGACATCCATGTCCGCCCATTGCAGCTCATTGACGCCATCTTCATGGCAGTCCCTCGGAAATACGTGCAGGTGAAACGGGCGGTCACCCGCTGTTTCCACCAGCTTGGCGACCAGAGCAGGCACACTCGGGAAGAGCCCGACAGAAACCCCCGACGCACGCCCAAAGACGCAGCCCAACTCAAAGCCTGAAGGCAGCGGGCGCATGGCCTTCCAAGTGACAAACTGAGGCCGCATGAACGCCGGGGTCAACAGGCCCTCATGTCGCCGGGCCACCTCCGCCTTGAGCAGGCGTTCAGAACCATCACGACAAGTGGCGAAAACAAACTGGGCGGGGGCGGACACGGAGGAGATAAGGGTAATGGGAAAGTGAACTACCCCAGCGTGGGGAAGGACCAGCTTCGGCGATCCCCGCAAAAAAACAACCATGCCGGAAAAGGATCCGGCATGGTTGATCGAATGGGCTCAATGGAGGGAGACTTCCAGCCTCTCTCGGGGCTTAGATCGCCAGAGGCTCCGTTGGCCACGTTTCCAGCCAGGGGAGGCCGTAGGCGTTCAGGTCAGCCATGAAGGGGTCTGGATTGAGCTGCTCCACATTCCACACGCCGGGCTGACGGTACTCGGGATTGGTGAGAAGCTGCTTGGCAGCGATCATGGCTGGGACACCGGTGGTGTAGCTCACGCCCTGGGAGTTGGTCTCGCGGTAGCACTCCTCGTGGTCACAGATGTTGTACACGTAATAGCGCTTGGGCTGGCCGTCTTTGCCAGTGCCTTCAATCCAGTTGCCGATGCAGGTCTTGCCCTTGGTGTCCGCACCGAGGCTGCCGGGTTCAGGAAGCAACGCCTTGAGGAACTGGATGGGCACGATGTCCACACCCTGGTACTTGATCGGCTTGATGCCCGTCATGCCCACGTTCACGAGCACTTCCATGTGCTTGATGTAGTTGTCCGAGAAGGTCATCCAGAAGCGCGCACGACGGATCGGGATGTGCGTGGTGAGGCTCTCCAGCTCCTCGTGATAGAGGCAGTAGATCTTCTTGGGACCGATGCCTGCGGGGAAGTCAAAGGTGCCACCGATCTCGAGGGGCTTGGTCTCCACCCACTTGCCATCCTCCCAGTAGCGGCCGTTGGCGGTCACTTCACGAAGGTTGATCTCGGGATTGAAGTTGGTCGCGAAAGCCTTGCCGTGGTCGCCGGCGTTGCAGTCGATGATGTCGAGGGTGTCGATCTCGCTGAAGTGGTGCTTCAACGCATACGCGGTGTAGACATTGGTCACACCGGGGTCAAAGCCGCAGCCGAGCAGCGCGGTGAGACCTGCGTCCTTGAACTTCTGCTGGTAGGCCCACTGCCAGTGGTACTCGAACTTGGCCACATCTGGCGGCTCGTAGTTGGCTGTGTCGATGTAGTGCACACCCGCCTCAAGGCAGGCATCCATGATGGTGAGGTCCTGGTACGGAAGGGCGACGTTGATCACCACTTCAGGCTTGAACTCCTTCAGGAGTTTCACCAGTTCAGGTACGTTGTCCGCATCCACACCGGCGGTCTGGATGGGGCGGCTGAGCTCGGCAGCAATGCCGTCGCACTTGGACTTCGTGCGGCTCGCAAGCATGATCTCGCCGAACACTTCTGGAAGCTGTGCGCACTTGTGCGTGACGACACGACCGACACCGCCGGCACCGATGATGAGGACTCTGTGGGACATGATGGGGAAGAAAAAGAGGTTGGAGGAATCAACAGCGGTGAATCACTCCACCGCCCATCCTGGACTAGGACTCGAAGTACGTGTAGCCGCGCAGGCCGTTTTCGTACGCTTCCATGATGGAGAAGCGCTCCTTGGGGGTGATGCGTTTTTTCAACACGGCATCCTCTGCGAGGACACGGAAGCGGCGCACCATTTCCTTGGGATCGTACTCCACGTAGCTGAGCACTTCACTGACGGTGTCGCCCTCGAGCTCGCGGGTGTATTTGAGCTTGCCGTTGTCGATGCGGACGCTGACCACGTTGGTGTCACCCAGCAGGTTGTGCAGGTC
>JBGGMQ010000532.1:0-2739 GCA_041287975.1 Verrucomicrobium sp.
ATCAGGAGGGCACTGGCGTCATTGAGCAGGCTTTCCCCCTCCAGGATGGTCAGGATACGATGCGGAGGTCGCAGTGGACGAAGCACGGCGGTGGCTGCGACGGCATCTGGCGGGGCCACCACAGCTCCCAGCACGATGGCAGCGGCCCAGGGTATCTCCGGGATGACGGCGCGGACTACGAAGGCGACGGCCGCGGTGGTCAGGCAGACGGCAAACACCACCAACCCGGCAACTGGTGCCCAGTTGTCCTTCAAATCCCGAGGTGATGCGTCGTAGGCTGCGTCCAGCAGGACCGGAGCGACAAACAGCGCGAGAACCAACTCGGGAGGGATCGTGAACGATGGTGCGCCCGGCAGAAATGCCAGCAATACACCTCCAAGGGCCAGGAATACTGGGTACGGGGCTCCCACCCGACGCGCCAATGCGGACAGGATCACTGCGGCAACGAACAGACCAAGGAGTTGTTCAAGATCCCTCATAGGGGGTGACGGAGCACTGGCAGTTGATTCTGTACAACCTTTCCAGATCACGAGGCGGCGGCAGCGCCCAGCATCAGGGAAATTACTTCCGGTACTGACCGTCACTCACCTTTTCCAGCCACTCAACCACTTTTCCGTCGAGTGCCTCCTGAATGGCGATGTGAGTCATGGCGATGGTGGGCGAAGCCCCATGCCAGTGCTTCAGACCGGGGGGGAACCAGACGACGTCGCCGGGATGAATCTCCTCAACGGGACCGCCCTCCCGCTGCACCCAACCGCAACCTGAGGTGACAATCAGCGTCTGGCCCAGCGGATGCGTATGCCAGGCGGTGCGAGCCCCGGGCTCGAATGTGACACTGGCACCCGCCGTGCGGGCAGGTGCGTTCGCCTGGAAGAGAGGATCGATACGGACGGTGCCAGTGAACCAGTCGGCCGGGCCTTTTGCGGAAGGTTGTGAACCAACTCGTTTGATTTCCAAGTCCATAGTATGCTCCTGGGTGTTGTGGGTTAATGAGGCAGTGCGTTGAGCACGGAGAATCGACGGAAGGGCGAGTGCTGCCGCTCCTGTGGTTTTTAAAAGGGTGCGGCGGTAGATTAGCATAGGGAACGTCCAATCACAGACAGTGTTTCTCCAGATGCCGCTGATACTTTTCAAGAGCACCAGGGATGTCAGCCTTGTCGATCCACGGCCTGCATGTGCTTCTCAGACATGCGGCCGCCATGCACTTTGACGTGGACGAAGGCCGTCTCCAGCTCTCTCAGATCGGTAGGTGTCAGTTCAAACTTGAGGGCCCCAAAGTTCTCATTCAGATGACCCAAGTTCCGCGTGCCTGGGATCGGCACGATCCATGGCTTGCGTGCCAAAAGCCACGCGAGAGCTATTTGAGCGGGGGTGGCATTCTTGATTTCAGCGAAACCCCTCAGCAGGTCGACCACCGGTTTGTTGGCAGCGAGATTCTCCGGGGAAAACCGGTCGAACCCAGCCCGAAGATCCGTTGTGGCATCGAACTTCGTGTGAGCATTCATCGTCCCCGTCAGATACCCCATGCCCAACGGTCCCCAGGGCACAAAGCCGATGCCCAGTTCTTCGCAAGTTTTTAGAACGCCATTGTTTTCCGGGTCCCTCGTCATCAGGGAGTATTCCGTCTGAACAGCTGCGACCGCCTGAACCACATGAGCCCGTCGGATGGTTCGAGCACTTGCTTCGGAAAGGCCGAAGTGCAGGACCTTCCCCTCCGCGATCAAGTCCTTGACCGCTCCGGCCACATCTTCGATGGGCACCGCTGGATCCACCCGGTGTTGATAGTACAGATCAATGCGGTCTGTCTTCAGACGCCGTAGTGAGCCCTCGACCACTTTCTTGATGTGGCCGATACGACTGTTGAGCCCTCCTGCCTCAAGATTGAAACCAAACTTGGTGGCGATGGTCACTTTGTCCCGGAAAGGCGCGAGAGCCTGCCCCACAAGCTCTTCATTGGTATAGGGGCCGTAGACCTCGGCCGTATCAAAGAAGGTGACGCCCCTTTCATAGGCGGCACGCATGACCTGAATGCCCTGTGTTTTGTCAGCAGGTGGTCCGTAGTTGGCACTGATGCTCATGCACCCAGCTCCTATTGCTGACACTTCCAACTCCCCCAGTTTTCGAGAGCTCAAGTTGCTGACCTGACCCGCAACATCCGAAGGCGCGCCTGAGGCGCGAGTCCCCACAGCCAATGCTGCGGCAACGAGAGTGAAATCACCCATAAATTCACGACGGGCCATGCCGCCATGGTCAGAGTTCGATCCAGCATCAGGCTTGTGTTTTCTCATAGATTTTAACGGTGGGTTGGAGCAGTCTTGATGAGTAGGAACCGTCCGTTGACCTGGACATTTGGAAATTTTACGGATCATTTCCCGCAGGGTTCGTCGCGAGCCTTTTTCATCCTGTCGACGAGTTGCATTCATGGCAACTGTTTACGCGAAGCTCGAATCTGGTCACTGGCAGAACCCGCCAATCCATTTGCAGAACGCGCCAGTCCTGCCTTTGCTTCCGCTTCTGTTGCAAAGCGAATCTCCCCGTCCGGATAATGGTTCAATGGTATAACCACAGAGGCACAGAGTCTTTACTGATTTTTCAGGTGTTCCCTTTTTGCGACTGAGGGAGGGTGAGAGCGTGAATGGTGTTTTAACGAACTTGGCTGGCTGACTCATCACTGGGTGTACCGACATTCATGTCGGCTGGCGGATGTCGAGGGCCGTTCGTGCCGACATGAATATCGGC
>JBGGMQ010000533.1:0-2980 GCA_041287975.1 Verrucomicrobium sp.
GGCCTGGCGTTTTCTAAGGACCAGATTTCTATCCCTCTCGATTCTGCGATGGAGAATAAACTTTCGTCCCCCTTCTTCACTGCCTGTTTCATTTTCGTCGTCGAGATCGGCCAGAGGAGCCTTCCTTGTACAGTTGGTACAATGACGTGCGGACTTGTAGCTCGGCCAGTTCTTCTTGCCAAAAGCAATGGCGGTGAAGGAATCTCCGAAGGGTAGCCAACCGCCGTCCCTTCCCATCATTCCAACCGGCTTGTATATGCCAACTCCTTTGCGCCTTTCGTCGGAGCATCCATTTCGAGTATGGATAACTAGCGACTTTAGTGGCTTGTCGACATTGAGCCAGACGGGTGCAGAGTGTACTAGAGGAGCCGAGGCGGTTCCGGAAGCCATTTCTATTAGCGATGAGAAGGCTTTTGCTTCAGAGAGCGTAGGGGTGACGTAGCTCCGAGGATATCTTGCCCATCCGAAGTCAGGCATTTGCGTCTGAATTGTGGTCAGGGGAATGAATTGAGAGAAGAATCGAACTTTTCCGATCTGAGCTTCGTACCGATTCGGCCATTCTTCAGAGGGCGCTGTGTCCGACACGACCGTTCCATGCGCGACGACCCCACCCGAAGTGATGAAGAAGTAGACTTGGTCGCCCGGTGTTGCGGCTTTGGGGCAAGTCCAATCCACAGGATTGTGGTCGGTGGCAGACTGCTGGAGGACCTCCATATACTCATTTTGGCTTACCAAGATATGCATCATAAAACATCGAATTTAGTCGACACTGTTGAAGTTGGAAATAGGAAAAGAACACCTCCGGCATTCTGGCGTTTTCACCTGAAAATGTGGGCAGGTTGTTTCGATGAAAGGGCCTGATTGTGAGGGGAAATCCCCTGACGCACCACTCCGCTCGCCGCCCCTAATCGTGAACCCTAGGTTCTCGTCTCGAAGGCCCCCGTGGCGGTCAGCCTGCGGCACTTGCGTTGATCTATGGAGTGATGGAGGAGTTCTTGGTTCTTCGTCGGCGCGAGGTGGGAAGCTGTTCGGAGTACAAGGTTTACCTTGCTCGGTCGCACCACGCTGCACGTTTTCAAGCCTTCGTCTGCCTCCCAGCCTTGATACGCGAACGAAGAGGGTTGGAGTACCGACTTTAGTCGGCGAGGTTGCGGGGCAAGAGCGGGCGCATGTTAGTACCGCGAACTGAGCCGACTGAAGTCGGCACTCCAACTTTGGGATCTTCCGTCCCAGCGCCAGCCTCCCCGTGAAGGAAGAGCCCTTCTGAAGTCACCCCAACTCCTGTATTTCAGTCTCTGTGCCCTCTGTGCCTCTGTGGTTAAACCGAATTCCCAAACCTCACCCCCCACCACTCACCACTCACCTCTTACCTCTTACCTCTTACCTCTTACCAGTCCGCGCTCACCGCTCCACCGGCACCAGCCCCAGCTCATACGCCCGGGCCACGGCCTCGGCGCGGTCCGCCACGCCCAGCTTGCCAAAGACAGCCTTGAGGTGGCTCTTGATCGTGTGTTCGCTCACACCCAGGATCCGGCCCAGATCCGCATTCGACATGCCGCGTCCCAGGTGGCGCAGCACCTCCAGCTCGCGGGCGCTCAGGGCAGAGAGCTCATCCCGCGTGGCCGGGGTCTCGGCGGCAAAGTTCGTCCCGCCCGTGGCCACCTTGCGGATGGCGTCGATCAGCGACTGCCGGTCCGTGGTCTTGGGCAGATAGCCTGAGGCACCCAGCCGCCGCGCCAGGTTCACATCTGCTGACGACGCACTGGCGGAGAGGATCAGCACGCGGATTTCAGGAAACTGCTGCCGCAACGCCTCCAGCACCGTGAAGCCATCCTGCCCCGGCATGCGCACATCCAGCAGCAGCACCTGCGGCTGGTAGGAGCCGCAGAGGGTCAATGCCTCACGCCCCGACGATGCGGTGGCGATGCTTTCAAAAAGGGCGTCCCGGCGCAGCATCGCCTCCAGCCCCTCCCGCACCACGGCATGGTCGTCCACAATGAGAAGGCGGAGGGAGGCGGGAGCGTGTGGGGTCATGGAAATAAATAAACAAACTGAAACGGTTGTCAGGCCTCAGCCGGAGCTGGAACCGGCAGCAGGAGGCTGCCATCATTCACTGCCAGCGTATGCGCTGACGGCAGCGTCGTCGCCCGGGCCTTGCCCAAAGGCAACCGCACGGTGATCCGGGTGCCGCTGCCGGGTTTGCTCGCGATCTGTACGGTGCCGCCCAGCCGCTGCATCCTCTCTCGCATGCCTTCCAGGCCAAAGTGACCCTTCTTCGTGCCCGGCGCAGCCGATACAATGAACCCGCGACCGTTGTCCTCGATGCGCAGCTCCAGTTCCTCATCGCCGTACTCCAGGCTCACTAGCACCTCGGCCGCCTGGCCGTGGCGGAAGGCATTGGCCACGCCCTCCTGCATGAGCAGGAGCAGATTGCCCATCACATCCCGGGAAAGCTCCACGGGCTCGCCCTGGGTCTCTACCCGCACACTGCCTCCTGGCCAGTGCTCAATGGAGCCCACCGCATGGCGCAGCAGTCCGGCGAAGTCATGCGGACCCTCCTCCACATTGCGCAAGCCCCACACACAGTCCCGCAGGCCCGTCTGGGTGTGCAGCAAGGCGCGGCGCGCGGCAGTTAGCTCCTCTGCCGCCTCTGGGGAGATTTCGGGCAGCTGGTCCACGGCGGCCTCCAGGCGGAAGGTGGCTCCCGCGATCATCTGCTGCAGCCCGTCATGCAGATCCGCCGCCAGACGCTGCCGCTCCCGCAGGGCCGCCTGGAACTCCAGCTCCGTGTCCCGGTGCAGACGCATCATTTCCTCGATCCGCTCCGTCCGCCGGCGCACCGCCCGGCTCAGGGCGGAGATCCACGCCCCTGCCAGCAGCAGCACCACCAGCGCGGAGATCAGCGCCGCGGTCAACCGCACCGGCGTCCACCAGGAGGGCGTGCCCAGGATGACCACATCCGCCGGGGACCGCAGCCAGA
>JBGGMQ010000534.1:0-7726 GCA_041287975.1 Verrucomicrobium sp.
GCGGGCACTCTGCGCGTGACGAACGCCTCCGGCTCTGCCACGGGCTCGGCTTCGCTTGCAGTCAAAAACGGCGGCACTCTCTCTGGCAATGGGAAGATCACTGGCGTGGTCACCGTGGAGAACGGTGGCACCATTTCCCCCGGCCTCAGCCCAGGCACGATTGGCCTCGGCGCACTTGTCCTTGGGCCTTCAGGCCACGTGGCCTTTGAACTCGGCACTCCCAATGTCATCGGAGGCCATACCAACGACCTCATTGATGTCGTGCAGAACCTGGAAGGCTCCGGCTCCTCCGGCAACCTCACCCTGAATGGCGGCATCGTGGACATCCTTTCGCTCGGCGGGCTAGGCACTTACACCCTCATCGCCTGGGATGGCGGCCTGGCACACAACGCCACGCCCACCCTCGGCTTGTGGCAGGCAGGTTATTTCTTTGATGGCGGCATTGTGGTGAACGAAACTTTGAAGGAGGTGCAACTCACCGTCACTACAGAGGGCTTGCAATTCTGGGATGGCAACGGCACCAGCGCCGATGGCATCCTCACCGGCGGCACGGGTACGTGGAACTTCACCGATGCCCGCTGGACCGACAGCGATGGTTCCGGCGCCAACCTCACCTGGCAGGACGGCTATGGCGCCGTGTTCGGCGGCCTCAGCGGTGGCACGGTCACCCTCAATGACAATGTCAGTCTCGGAGTGCAGGGCCTGCACTTCGCCACGAGTGGCTACACGCTCACCGGCACGGGCGCATTCACCATCAGCGACTCCGGCACCTTGCTCATCATCAATGATGGTTTGACCGCCACCATCGACAACCTGATTACCGGCAGCGGTGGCATCGAAAAGAATGGCCTCGGCGAGATCATCTTCACCCGGGACAACACCTACAACGGCGACACCGTCATTCGTTACGGCACCTTGAGCACGCGCAATCTCGCCAACTCCAGTGTCATACTGGAAGGCGGATCCTTCAGCCCCGGTGGCCTGGGCACCGCCACCAGCATTCAAGTCGCGAGCTTGTCACTCGATGGCGGCTCATTGCTCTTCGACCTCGGCGGTGGCGGCACTGACCACATTGAGGTACTTGATGGTCTCGCCCAGCTCAACGCCGCGACGCTGTTTGCCTTCAACAGCACAGGCAACCAGTCTGGCCTCTACGCCCTCATCAGCGGACTCGACAGTGGTTGGGATTTGAGCCTCTTGCAAAAAAGCGGTCTTGCGGGCGATACTGGCTACTTCCTGCTCAGCAACGACGGCAGTGAACTCTTCTACCGCACCTACTTCGGGGAGTGGATCGGCGGCGAGATCCTGCAAAACAGCCTGCCAGTCGCTACCCCCGTCAACGCCAACTTCCAGGTCACCAGTAATGTGCGCACCGGCACCTTCACAGAAAGCAACACCGTCAACGCCCTGCGCTTCGCACCCGGCAGTCATTTGCAGGTTTACAACAACCTCACCGTCACCAGCGGCAATTTCACCACTCAGGGCGGCAAAGCCACCGTCGAAGGTGGCACCGTATTGGTTCCTGGTGACTTCAACAAATTCGGTCCCGGCATCCTGGATGCCCGCTCGAACTTCGTGGTTGCTGGCGACAGCTCCATCCACAGCGGTGCGCTCGCCGTCAACGGCACCTTCCAGACCGGGCAGTTGCATGTGCTGGGGGGCGGCACTCTCATGGGCAGCGGCCTCGTCATCGGCAATGTGCACAACAGCGGCACCGTCGCTCCCGGCAACACCATCGGCACCCTCAGCGTCCGTGGCAACTACACTCAGGCCCGCAGCGGCACCCTGCAAGTCGAAGCCGCCAGCCTCAGCAACCACGACATCCTCGTGGTCAGTGGCCATGCCAGACTCGGAGGAACGCTGGAACTCAAGTCTCTCGGGTACAAACCCAAGTTTGGCGATCAAATCACCTTCCTGAAGGCCGGCAAGATCACCGGCAATTTTGATGAAATCCTTGTACCCCAGCCAAAGCTGAACCGGGGCAGGTTCCTCAACCTTGGAAATACGGGCGCGCTCCTCATCGCCCCCGCGAGTTATACCCTCGTTGCCGAAACCCCCAACGAAACCCGTCTCGCCAAAGCCCTCGATCGCTGGATTGGCGTTGAAGAAGGCGACATCGGCAAAGTCACGCTCGCGCTCGACCTGCTGCATGAGGACCAGTACTCTCAAGCCTTCGCCGCCATCGGTCCTGCTTACTACGAAGGTGCCCTCTCGACCGGCATTGAGCTCAGTCACAACCACAGCCAGTTGTTGCATCAACAACTCAACGCCCGTCGCCTCGCCGACCGCCCCGCCAATGTGCCGCCCATGCCTGCGCCCGTTTCCGGTAAGGGCACCAAGGCCATCGCTCCGCAGGTCCAACCCACCAGCGATGACCTGCGCTGGAGCGCCTGGGTGCAGGGCAGTGGCCTGTTCAGCAAAGGCGGCTTGTCACTCACCCCTGGGGAGGAGTTTGAATCCGGCACCTTTCTTGTCGGTGCCGACTACCTCTTGTCCGATCACTTCGCCATCGGCGTGTTTGCCAGCTATCAGGAAGGCTGGGGCAACTACGACAACGGCGGAGACATCGACCTGGATGCCACCCGTTTCGGAGCTTATGCCACCTATGACCAGGGCGGCTTTTACGCCAATGCCGCCATCGGCGGCGGCCAGACTCGTTTCGACATCGAGCGGCCCATCCGCTGGGCTTACCTTGACCGCACCGCCAGCAGCAGCCCGGATGGCACCGAGTTCTTCACCAGCCTGAGCACCGGGTACGATCTCAAGCGCGGCAACTGGACCTTCGGCCCCCAGCTCAGCCTGCAATACAGCAGATTGAGCCTCAAAAACATCATCGAAGGCGGTGCTGGATCGCTCAACCTCCGCCTGCAGGACGCCGAGATTGAAAGCCTGCGCAGTTACCTGGGCGGACGCATCGCCTACACCATCCAGGTCAATGAGAGCTTCGCCATCATCCCTGAAGTGCGTGCGTTCTGGCAGCATGAGTTCCTTGAGGGAGGCTCCGTGAAAGCCCGCCTCAATGGCGGAGACGGCCCTGCCTTCACCCACACGTTCAGCGATCCCGACAAAGACAGCTTTTATCTAGGCGCGGGCATCGGCTTCCAGATGGGCACCCGGGTTTACGCCAACATCTACTACAATCTGGACCTCGCCCGCCGGGAGGAGGAGAATCACACCATTTCCATCAGCGCCACCATCAAATTTTAGACCGTAGCTCATCGAACCTGCAATGGAGGTGCATCGAGTTCTGGCACCAGGTGTCGTTTCCTTTCACCTCTCGACCTCGTAATACACGGGCAGATCCACCTCGATCACATCGGCAGCCCTCAGTTCGCCTTCCAGCTGGGGGTGGCTCTCCAGTGGCTCCAACAGCATCGTCTTGAGCGTGCCCGGCCTGGCGTCTGTCTCCATGACCTGGCCGCCCATGACACACCAGTGCAGGGCGACGATCTTCTTCTCCTTCAAGGTCCCACGGACTACTTTGCGGACTTTCCACACGCTCTCAACCAGGGCCCGGGTGTACGGGGCGATCTTGGCCGGGTCTGAGGGTGTGCTGCGCTCCACCAGCTCGGCTTCTACCATCACCTGAGGAATGACAGGGCGCTGCGCCCAGTGCCGGGTCTCTGTCGTGTAGAGTTCACCCACTGCCTGGGGCGGCAACGGCCGCTCAAAGAGTTCGATGGCGTCGACCTCTCCTTTCCAGGGCGCTGAGCCATCGGCATACCGCCCCCATTGGAAGTCCGCCGACTTCCATGCGGCGAAATCGGGTCGTACAGAACAACTGCGCTCCATCAATCCATTCCGGTAGCACTCCAGCAGCCCATCAGCATACACGAGACACCAGTGAGTGGGCTCCATCGCTGAGATGCTGCCCATGCCCAGACGCTTCACGGCCCCGTCCGCGGTGCGGACACTGGCGAACAATGCCGGGCCGATCTGCTCGACCGACAGCGCGGGCGCAGCCGCACTGCCACCGAGCGCTGCCACCACAGCCGGGACAGCCACACTCTCCTTTCCGGCCTGGGCGTTGAAGGCCAGACTGAAGGCCCCTTGTTGCGCACAGGCGCTGAGTGCGGCACTGGCGCTTTCTTCGTCCGCCACCAAGGCGCCGTTTCTCAAAGCCACACCAAACCAGGGCGTGGTCACCATCTGACCTTGAGCAGTCGCCCGGCAGAAGCGGAGCGTCTTGCCTGCGGCATCTCCGATGGCATTGGTCGCCTTTTCATTTTCCCAGCGGAAAACCAGACCTGGCCGCCCCGCTTTGGGTTTCGAGTGATCCCGCTTCTTTGAGAAAAGGGACTCCGTCTTCACGGGCTGCACCCCGTCGCGAAACCAGGCATCACCAAAACACTCCGCCTGTCGGTTCGAGGTAATGCGCACCCATTTCTCGATGCGTGTGAAGCTCTCGTCGAACCGTCCGGCATAGAGCTCCGTCTCTGGCTTCCCTTCCGGTGCCGTCACCGTGATGATGCGGGAGTGATTACTCCAACGCGGGTGAAAAGCGTTCGGCGAACTGAGGCCCGGCATGGTGGTCACTGAGATGGGACGCCCCGCTTTGGAAATGCCGTCAAAGAGGACGATCTCATTGTGCGCCCCGGTAAAGTAGAAGCACCGCTCGCTGTCGTCAGGAGCCATCCCAGGCCAGCAGCCTTTGCCCAGAGGGCTGTAGTCGCCATCCTCCACACTGGCCAGGCCCACCTGCGGCCATGGGAAGGTATCCATGGCGGAGGTGCCATCCCGGCTGAGCTGGAAGTACGAGATAAAGGGCTGGCCCGTCGGGGAAGCTTGCCAGACTTTCTCCGTGATCTTGGGGTCATCCAGTCGCACCCGGATGATCTTGCCCCGGGTGTCACGATACCCCTGCCGGATGTACACCCATGTGTGTGTCGAGGTAGGATCCCACCAGACATCCGAGGCATAGCCTTCGGCAATTTTACGAGTACCACCAGTGCCGTCAAAATTCACGGCAAACACGGAGCGCTTTTCCAGATCCGTATAAATGATCTGCCGACCATCAGGCGTGAACAGGGGCTTGGCATAGCTGGTCAACTCCCCCAGCAGGCAGCGCTCCCCTTTGCCATCCTCCGTATCCAGGACATAGAGCTGGCCCGTCTTGCCCTGCACAAAGAGATCGTTCGCATCCTGGCTCAACACCCAAGTCAACCGGGCAGGACCGGATCCCAGAGCACGCAAACCATCAGCCACAGACGGCGTCGAGCCCTGAGGCGAAGCACCCCGAGGAGCCGCCGCAGACAGATCCAGCGACAGTGCCACCGTCAGCGCCAAGCCTCCGAAGGAATTGAACGCTGAGAAATTCGTTCGGCGACGAAGGAAAGTCCGCATGCAGGTATTTCATATAGCTTAACCAATTGAAATTCCAAGCTTGGTTTGTGAGAAGAGCCAATCCACATCGAGATTGCCAAAAGCGTCCCCCGCCGAACAATGGCCGGCGGGAGCGCCTGCACTCCCAGGACCCAAGAGCAACATCATAGACCAACCGCCGCTGTCTCATCCACTGAGTGCGCCGACATTCACGTCGGCAGATGCTCGACGAGAGACGCGAGTTGCCGACATGGATGTCGGCGGATCCAACGCGGTCTTGTCGAAGGAATTTGCTTCCATTGCGCAACGCACTTCGCCCTACAACGCGCTGAACTTCCCGCGGTTGAGATGTTCACTGGGAGCGCAGACTTCAGTCTGCTGATGCTCGACGGGAGGCATTCGCTGCTGACATGGATGTCGGCGCACCCAGCGGGTTGTCGGAGGAGGTGAAGCGTGACCAAAGCACCTCCTCATACCTCACAAGAAGCAACCCTCTCCCAAAGCGCCAGCCCTGGGAGCGCTGCCGTCTCGGCGGCCCGCGTACGTCTCCCGATCGCCTGAGCAGAATAAATTCTGCGCTCCCAGTGAAGACACCGCATGGGTTGAAGATGGAGGCTTGGATGACTGGAGGTTGGACTGTGGAGCGACGCTCACTCACCCCCCTTGCAAGGCGATCCTGACACATCGGAATTGCCTTGATTGTCCCCCGCCGAACAACGGCCGGCGGGACGCCAGCGCTCCCAGGAACCAAGAGCGACATCATAGCCCAAACCCTCCTGTCTCATCCGCTGGGTGCGCCGAATTTATTCGGCAGATGTTCGCAGCCGACATGGATGTCGGCGTACCCAGCGGGTTGGCGGATGAGATGAGGCGTGATCAGAGGAATTTCATCGTGCTTCACAAGAAGCACCCCTCTCCCATGCGCCAGCTCTGGGAGCGCTGCCGTCTCGGCGGCCCGCGCACGTCTCCCGATTTCCTTTTACCCTCGGGCTCACAAGGCCTCCACGTCAAAGACGCCAGGCCCGTGACCGCGCCGAGACAGGTGCCCCATCACCGAGCTGCGGCCGTCATCGCGTCTTTGACCACGGTCGAGGGTCGCGCCATGGCTCCAGAGACCAAGGAATCCGGCGGGTTCAAGATCACGCGGTCGGCGGCAGTCACGCCACCGATCACTTCCACATTGGGGCCAAAATCCCGGCCCAGTTTGAGCGTGCGCATCTCCACCTTGTTGTCAGAGGCGATCACCCCTGCCTGGACGCCTTCGGCACGGAAGAGCAGCGTGTTCGCAGGCAAGGTCAACGCCACCGTCTCCTGTTTGTGAGCCAGCCTCACCTTCGCATAGCTGCCGGACATGATCTCGTCTTTCGAGTTGTCGATGTCCAGCTCGGTAAGCAGGGTGCGGGAAGCCGCGTCGATCGCGCCGGCCGTACGAATCACCTTGGCCTCAAAAGTCCGCCCCACCGCCTCTGGCAGACTGATCTCTGCGACCTGCCCGATGGAGACGCCACGGGACTGGCTCTGCGGCACACGGATGTAAGCGCGCAGACGGTCCGTGCGGGCCAGCCGGAAAAGCTCATGGCTACTGCCCGCGCTCACCAACTGCCCCACGTCCACCTGACGGGCCGTGATGGTCCCGCAGAAAGGAGCCGTGATCTTGGCAAAGCTCACCAACTGCTCCAGACGCTGTACCTTGGCTTTCTCGGCATCCATGGCCGCGGTCTTCAGCACCATGTCGGCGTGCTTTTCGTCCACTTCCTGCACGCTCACGAGGCGGTTCTCAGCGAGCTGCGCCCAGCGCTTGGCCGTGGTGGCGGCGAGGTTCCGGGCCGCATCAGACTGCGCCAGCGTGGCCTTGGCTTCAGCAAGTTCGCGATCCAGTTCAGGGGTCTCAAGCTCCGCCAGGAGGTCGCCTTCATTCACCTTTGCACCAAGGTCGACGAACCACTTGCGCACATAGCCACTGGCCCGCGCATACACGGGCGTCTCGATCACAGGCTTCAGCTCGGCCGAGAGGATCAGCGAGTCCGGCACCTTGCCTGGCCCTGGGTTCACGGTGTCAAACGTGGGCACGGCGAGCTCCTTCGTCTGCTCAGCGACATGGGCACGCTGGGCCAGACGAGGCACCATGCCAAAGTAGACGCCGCAGGCGATGAGGACGAGCGCGCCGAGGAAATATAGGAACAGGTTGGGGCGCTTCTGTGACGAATGCGCCGCATGAGGGTCTGGCACAGGAGTTCCTGTGGCAGCGGGGGCGGGAGTGTCTGCGTTCATGGGAAAGGGGGCTTCAGAGCCGGGGGAAGTGATAGTTTGATGGAATACGAACAAGAAATAGGAAAGGACTAGGCCGTTGCAGTTTGCATCGGCGTGTCGGGGGCATCGTCGGCATCTCTCAACAGAGGGTCAA
>JBGGMQ010000535.1:0-7801 GCA_041287975.1 Verrucomicrobium sp.
CTTCCCATCGCGGTAAACCAGCAACCATGTGGCGCTCACGATGGGGTAGGCGTTCTCGCCCGGGGCATTCGTCACGCTGAAACGGAGATCTTCCGCGACCGTGGCAGTGGTCAGGGCCGCCAGGATGGTATCCACGCTGGCCTTGACGGAACTGCCGTTGCTGTTGATCAAGGCGGCGTGGGGCAGCTTCTCCTTGAGGGCGGCGGCCAGCTCCACGTAGCCCACCGCACCGGGTGTAGCCTTGACGAGCTCAGCCACGCCTTTGTTTCCTTTACCCTTATTTCCCACTGGCCAGGCGACCGACTTGCCATGCCCCAGTTTGTCCTTCCACTCCGGGCTCACCTTGGCGAGATACTCGGTAAAGATGGCGGTGGTACCGCTGTCATCAGCACGGTGCACCACGGACACGAGCATGTCCGGCAGGGTGGTGCCGGGGTTGAGCTGGGCGATGCGGGGGTCATTCCAGCGGGTGATGTTCCCCATGAACAACGCCGCGACCGCCTCCCCATTCAACACGAGAGCATCCCCACCGGGTACATTGCACGCCACCACCACGGCACCTGCCACGGTGGGGATGTGCAGAATCTTGCCATCAGCTTTGGCGAGCTGCTCGTCCGAAAGTGGCGCGTCCGAAGCACCGAAGTCAACCTTGCGGGCAAGGATCTCCTTCTGGCCTCCCCCGGACCCGATGTAACCATACTCGAAGCTCACGCTCACGTCCTGCTTCTGGTATTCGCTGAACCAGCGGGAATAAACAGGGTACGGAAACGTGGCACCGGCTCCTTTGAGCATGACCTGCGCTGAGGCAAGAGAGGGGGCAACGAAGGAGGCCAGAACGGTGAGGCCACCGATGACGGGAAGTTTGCGGAGGAATGCGGGGTTCATGGTAAAACTTGGCTGGTTTGTCGTCTGCAACTGCAAGGTACTGAAAAGAGAAGACGATCGAAGGAGCGTGCCATGACTGCGACTAGGAAGTTGCTTCCCGCAGACGGGGATGACGGGGAAGCGCCACAGAGAGGCCCACTGTCGCTGCTACCAGGGCACTGGAAGCGAGGAGACACAGAATCATGCCGTCCCGCTCACCCTGGCGAAGTCCGACCTCGTAGAGCCACCCCGAGAGCACCGTACCGGCGAGACGGCCTCCGGCATTGGCCATGTAGTACACCCCCACATTCATGGCGACCTTGTCATGATCCGCATATGCGAGAATCAAGTAGGAATGAACGGCACTGTTTAATGCGAAGACCACCCCAAAGAGGATCAGTCCGGAGACAATCACCATTGAGGCATCGCCCCCCTCCCGCAGGACCAGAGCTATTGTGGCGGGCACTGTTGCCAATACGACCGCCAGCCACAGGGCTGTGCGACCGTCTGGACCGTTTCCGGAAGACATCACCCGCCTCCCGCGCATCAGGGCCGGTGCCGAAGCTTGTACAATTCCGTAGCCAATGACCCAGAGAGCGAGGAATCCCCCCACCTGCCAAAATGGCCAGCCGAGCACTCCGCGCAAAAAGACGGGCAGTGCGACCACGAACCAGACATCCCTGGCACCGAAGAGAAACAGACGGGCCAGAGACAGCAGGTTGATGGACCGCTGATTGGAAAACAGATGGGAAAATTTCACCTTCTTGTTCGCAGCCCCCAAGCCACCCTTCATCAGTAACGCCGCGGCCACAAAAGCAGCCGCCACCACTCCGAAGAGCGCCCAGATGGATGCCTGGAACCCAATGAGAGACAACAGCAGGCCTCCGAGAAAGAACCCTACGCCTTTGAGCGCGTTCTTGCTGCCCGTGAGGACTGCAACCCATTTGTACAGCCTCCCCTCTTCGTCACCGGCAACAAGCTTGACCGCACTCTTGCTGCTCATCTTGGTCATGTCCTTGGCGATGCCAGAGAGCGCCTGGGAGGCCATGACCCACACGACGGTGAGGCCGGCCGCCGGCATCGCGCCCAGCATGGCCAATGCGGCGAGCTGGGTGCCCAGTCCCAAAAAGAGCGTGGACTTCAACCCAAACCTCGCCCCGAGGTAGCCACCAAGCAGGTTCGTGACAATGCCAAAAAACTCATATAGAAGAAACAGGGAGGCAACCTGCCAGGCGCTGTAGCCGAGATTATAGAAATAGAACAGAACCAGCGTGCGGATCGCGCCATCTGCCAGTGTATCCGCCCAATACGCAAGGGTGACCACTGCGTAGTTGCGGAGGGATGCTGGTTTGGTGCCGGTGGTGCTCATCATCATCCTCCTCAACTCATGCCTGCAAACTGCGGGCCACCTTTCGTGCCAGCTCCGCATAGCGGTTGGCATAGCCCCATTCGTTGTCATACCACGCCAGGATCTTTACCTGGGTGCCGTTGGTGACCATCGTGGAGAGTGCGTCAACGATGGACGACCTGGGATCATCCTTGTAGTCGACTGAAACGAGGGGACGAGTCTCATAGCCCAGAATGCCGGCCAGCGGCCCCTCTGCGGCGGCTTGCAAGAGAGCGTTCACCTCCTGAATCGTTGTGGGCCGATCAGTTTCAAACACAGCATCGGTCAGCGACGCATTGAGCAACGGCACCCTGATCGCCACGCCATCCAGCCGGCCCAAAAGCTCGGGAAAGATGAGTCCGATGGCCGTTGCAGAGCCTGTGCTGGTAGGGATGAGAGAGAGACTTGATGCCCGGGCCCTGCGGAGGTCCTTGTGCGGAGTGTCCAGAATGGACTGGGTGTTGGTCATGTCATGGATGGTGGTGATCATGCCATGCTTGATGCCCAAGCCCTCGTGAATCACCTTGACCACCGGAGCGAGACAGTTGGTGGTGCAGGACGCCGCAGTCAGCAAGTGATGTGTCGCAGGATCATACAGATGGTCATTGACCCCCATCACCACATTGAGTGCTCCGGTCTTTACCGGTGCGGCCACGATGACCTTTTTGACCCCGGCTTTGAAGTAAGAGTCAAGCTGCTCGGGAGTGCGAAACTTGCCGCTGGCCTCCAGCACGATGTCCACCCCTAAGTCGCCCCAGTGTGTCGCACTGAGGTCCTTGTTGCTCGAGTGGGTTACGGTTCGCCCATCAACAGTCATGCTGGCAGCCTCACCCGTCACTTCACGATTCCAGCGCCCATGCACACTGTCGAAATAGAGCAGATGGGCGGAGGTTGCACCGTCGCCCCCGGTTTCATTGATGTGGACGAATTCGAGTTCTTCGCAGCCCCATGCTGCCCTGAGGGCCAGCCGACCCATTCTTCCAAATCCGTTGATGCCGACTTTAATTGCCATGGTGGTGTGGTTGAAAACAAAATTGCATTCCGGCCTTATCTGGGGCCTTCCTAGGAGGCGCAGCACGTGCGGCGAGACACCGGGCGTTTCCCGCTCACAGCAGCAGGTTTCACAAAGCCGACGCAGCAGGCGCCGTCGTTGCCCCGCTTGGCCAGCCTCGACTTCAGACGCCTGGCATCCGCCTTTAGCACGGCATCCTGAAGGAGTTCGCGCTCTTGAAGGCGGAACATCGCCCGCGTGGCCGCCATCATGGGTTTGGTCAGCGTGTAGTAAACCCACTTGCCATCCTGTCGGGTGTTCGCCAGACCTGACTGCCGGAGAAACTGCAGATGGGTGGACAAAGTTGACTGCCGCAGGTCCAAGACATCGCAAAGTTCGCAGACACACAGCTCCCCATGCTTCAGCAGGGCGATGATCCGAACGCGCACGGGTTCCGCAAAGGCCTTTCCGAGAATCAAGAGTGTTTGCATCGTCATATCGGGCTAGGGCGATATGATGTTAACTTGCTTTGACGGCAAGTGCCAATTCCGTCACATCCATTTCCTCGCCTCCCGCTTCGTCTTGTGATCGCCACGTCTTGCCCGCCTGCGCCGCGAGGCATATTGCTCTAATCGCAATCCCCCCCTTCAGCGACATCGTCCGAAGTAGATGATCAAAGAAGATCCAAACATTAACGCGAAACTGGACGCCTCGCAGAAATACCCCATGCTTCCTTGGGGGATGGCGTGGTCTTTGGCATTTGGCCAGCTCCTCTCATGGGGAACTCTTTACTACTCATTCACCATCCTCTCAGCTCCGATCCACAGCAGCACCGGGTGGTCGAGGGAGTTTGTCAACGGAGGACTCTCTTGGGGGCTGCTCATGTGGGGTGTTTTCACAGTGCCGGCCGGATCATGGGTCCAACGTCAGGGTGGACGGACCATGATGACGACAGCTTCGATTTCGGGCGGTCTGGCGCTCGTCAGCATGGGGCTTGTCGTACATCCGGTGGCCTACGTAGCGGCATGGACAGTTCTAGGTATCTCGATGGCAGGACTTCTCTACGATCCCGCCTTCGCTGTCGTAACAACTGCGTTCCGGTCGCACTATCGCAGAGGCATCACCTTGATCACCCTCCTGGGTGGTCTGGCAAGCACGGTTTACATTCCCCTCACCCATCTGCTAGTGCAGTCACTTGGCTGGCGCAGGTCAGCTATCGTGTTGGGTGCCTGCCATATCGTTCTGGGCGCGATCATTCACGCACGGGCAGTGCCGGGAGGTCCTCCAAAAACTGCCCCCCATCCGAGTCCCTGCACTATCAGCCCTGCGCTACGATTCTTCGCTTGGTGGCGCAGGCTGCGTCACGAGGCAGGCGATCGCACATTCCTCGCCCTCGCTCTTTGGTTTTCCGCCCACACTGCCGCCTTCTCTGGTCTGACTTTCCTGCTAGTACCGCTGCACCAAAGCACCTCCGTCGATCCCAATGATCTGATTGCAGCGATTACCCTCATCGGCCCCATGCAGGTGCTCGGAAGGCTCTGTCTCGCGTTCAACGGTGGAAAATTCTCCGCACTGAATACGGGGATGTGGGCAATGGCCAGCGTCATCAGCGCGGCACTGGTGCTCATTGCCCGCCCAAACGGCTTCTACGGGCTCGCCCTGTTCGCAATGCTTTATGGCATCGGCAATGGCGTGATGACCATTCTCAAAGGCACGGTGGTGGCGGAGCTATTCGGCAGAGATCGCTATGCCGAGCTCAACGGTCTCCTGGCAGCGCCCGCAGTGATAGCCCAAGCCGCGGCTCCCCTGGTGCTCACTGCACTTTGGACATCCACCGCCTCTCCTGCCTCTGTGACGGCGGCGGTATTGCTGTTGTGGTTGGCAAGCCTCTCTGGCCTGCTCCTCGCAAGAGTCCGACGCGCCTAAAACATGAAGTGGTCAAGAGACGCCATGCGAACGAATCAATGCCACCGTGCGCTTCCAGTTGGTCTCAAGCACTACCCCAGCAGGGTCGCACGCAGGTGGCGGAGTTCCTCCTCCACGGCCAGATCCGAAGGGGCGTTCAGCGTTTGAGCCACCTGCTGCCGTACTGCCTCACGAAAGCGTTGACGCAAGCGGTGCAAGGCGACACGCACCGCGCTCTCCGTCACCCCCAGCTCGGCAGCATGCGCCGCCAGAGTTTGACCGGGTGTCGCATCCTGCCCCGCCAGCCATGGCTTGAGGACTGCGAACTGGGGTGCCCTGCCCTCTGCCGCCATTTCCTGCTCCAGCGAATCCAGCGCCTGCCCCAGCACCGCAAACGCCCACTGACGGTCGAACTCGACATCCGGCGGCGTAGCCTTGATATCGAGGAAATCACTCGGGCACTCATGGCTGGCATCAACGTCCTCCCCAGCAGCCTGCGGCTGCAGGGGCACATGCTCGATCCCACCTCCCCGTCGCAGGGTTTGCGCGCGATCCGCTGCATCGGACAGGAAGTGCTTCACCGCCCCCAAAAGATAGGACCGGAACCGCCCACGCTCCGCGTCAGCCCCACCCAGATTCTGCCGCTGAAGCACTGCGAGAAAAAACTCCTGCGTCAGATCGCGGGCTTTTTCCGCGTCGCCGCACCAAAGCCGGACGAATCGCTCCACGGGTGCATGATACAGGCCACACAACTCTGACAAAGCGGCAGTCACCTCCTCACAGGAACCCCCGCCTGCCCGGCGCACGAGCGACCAGCGAGTTTCCGCGAATTGACTGCTCGAAGTTGCTGGCATATTTCAGTCCTCAGGGCGTGGCGTGGTCGTCAGCCCCGGCACAGAGTAGAATCGCACACTGTCCACCCAGACAGTGCCCGGCCCGTGAATGACGACATTGAGCATGGCCCGCTCAATCTTCACTGGATAATTGACCATCATGGGGACGCGCACTTCCCGCCACGCAAACTCCCCGTTCAGATTTTGGAGCGGCAGTTTCGAGAAGGCGCGATTTTTGTTGTCCGTCTCACACCACATCTCGAGGTAGGCTCTGCCTTCAATGCCAGTACCTTTGAGCTTCACGGCACACCAGAAGGTGTTGCCCTCACCCACGGAGAATCCGTCCTTGTCCGCCACAGTGATCACAGCATTCTGTGTGGCGGAAATGCGTATGGATCCATTGCGATCCTGGGATTCCTTTTCATCCAGCCGCACCACGGTTCGCAGTTGGGCCAGATCCCGGCAAGGCAGCACCCCCAGGTCGCGGGCGGGGATCAACGCCGGCGCAAAGGCCAGCACAAGGAAAGCTGCACAATTTTTGAGCTTCATACGCGAAATGATGTTCAGGTTCATGAAACTATATCATCAACGGGGCAGTGCCAAAAAGCGGATGTCATCCACCCAGGCCGTGCCAGGTCCTTCAATCACGAGATTGACCTTGATGCCACGTATCTCCACCGGCCTCTTCACCACCACGGGCACGCGAACCGCCAGCCATCCGGCAGTGTCCCTGACGGCGAGATCTTTTGCCTTGGTGGAGACGCGGCTGCCGTCCGCGAGGTCACACCAGATCTCAAGGTAGGCGCCACCGGGTGCGTCCGCACATTTGAGTTGAGCTTCGCACCACAAGGCTTCACTCGCATTCAGACCAGGCCAGCCCAATTCTCCCACGGTGACAACGGCACCGTGAGCGGCTGTTACTTTCAGCGAACCGTCCCCGTCTGTTGTCTCACTGGTATCCACCTTTACCTGCGTACCCAACCGGGACACATCATTCATGGGGAGGACCTCCCCAAGGGTCTTGGCAGGGGGCTTCGTGGCACGTCGCCACAAGTGCGCTCCCGCCGGTATGGCCACGCCCAGGATGAGCAGCATCAACAGGACACACACAAGTCCCGAACACCCCCAAGCCAGCCATCGATTGAGCGACGACGAAGTCGCCGGCAAAACAGATGCCTGAGGCATGGCCGGAGCTGGGGAGCGCGACAGCGTCGGTGTCGATGCGATCTGACGCACGTCAGTGCTAACTTCGCCCGCCACTTGATAGCGCTTTTCCCGCTGCTTTTCGAGAGTGCGAAACACCACTCGATCCAAACGGGAATCCACACCGCTGTGTTCACTGGGTGCGGGGAAGCGCCCCAATGGCAGACCTCCTGTGAGCATTTCGTAGAACACCACACCGAGACTGTAGATGTCCGCCCGATGATCCACATCCTCGGGATGCTCCACCTGCTCTGGCGCCATGTAGGCCATGGTGCCCAATTGCATGCCACTCTGGGTCAGAAAGGTCGCGGCGGGCGAAGCGTCGCCCGGGTGCACAAACTTGGCGAGTCCGAAGTCGGCAATCTTGATGCCTCCGCTGGAGTCCAGCAGAATGTTCTCCGGCTTCAGATCACGGTGCAGCACTCCTCGCTCATGGGCATAGTGCAGGGCGTCGCACAGCTTCGGCACCATGAGCAGCGCCTCCTGGGCGGTGAGACCGCCTTCTTTCAGAGCCTGGCGGAGGTTCACACCGTCAACATACTCCATGAGCAGGTAGGCAAACTTCGTCGCATCCGGGACTGCAGCCGATTCGCCGAAGTCATAGAGCTGCACGATGTG
>JBGGMQ010000536.1:0-4586 GCA_041287975.1 Verrucomicrobium sp.
CCGCCAGGTGCCGTATGATCGCATGCCGCCTGGCCATTCTCTGCACCCCAAGGGCCAGTACGGCGGTGACCATGGCGGGCAAGCCCTCAGGCACTGCCGACACGGCAAGGGCGACGCCCAGGATCAGCACGTCAAACAGGGCGGGGAACCCTGAGACCCTCTCCGTGAGGAGGATGGTGCCGATCATGAGCACTGCGATAATCACCACGGTGAGACCCAGTCGCTTGCCCAAACGGTCCAACTCCTTTTGCATGGGGGTCGTTTCTTCCGGAGTGGCGTCCAGCAACCCGGCGATGCGGCCCATTTCCGTATGCATGCCGGTGGCCGTTACGATGGCCTGTCCCCGACCGTAATTCACAGAGGTCCCGCTGAAGATACGGTTGAGCTGATCACCGAGAGCGGCGTCCTGCCGGCAGTCAGCGGTGTCTTTGGAAACGGGGAGGCTTTCTCCCGTGAGTGCGGATTCTGCGGTCTGCAAAGCGGTGCTATGAGTCAGCCGTGCATCCGCTGGGATCGTGTCACCTTCTTCCACGAGGATGAGATCACCGGGCACAATCTCCGCGCTGGGCACCTCCAAGTGCCTGCCTTCGCGAATCACCGTTGCCCGGGCTGCTGCCATGTGACGAAGGACCGCCACGGCCGACGCTGCCCGGGAGGATTGCAGGTATCCGATGCTGGCATTCAGCAACAACACCGCAAAGATCGTCATCGCCTCATAGGGGAGGGGAGACTTGCGCTCAAACACCCAGAGACCGGCAGAGATGGCGGTGGCTGCCAGAAGGACCATGACCAGCCCGCTTTCAAACTGTGCCAAAAACGTCCGCCAGGCGGGTGCCGGTTTTTTGGATGTCAGTTCATTGCGACCGTGGAGGTCCAGACGGGTTTGGGCTTCAGCGTCAGAGAGCCCGCGATGACGGTCCGTCTGCTGTGTGGCGAGCACTGCCTCAACAGATTGGTGCCAGGGCGCCTCCGCAACTGCAGGCTTGAGTGGGAGGGGGCTCATCATACGGCGGTCAATCAGGGATGTCTGAAATAACCCTTGGAGGAAGGGCCGCCCGCAGGGCATTGAGCACGGCCAGAACATCGATGATCTCCTGACAGATGGCCCCGGCGACGGGATTGAGGTGGCCCGTGGCGGCAAAAACCATGCCCACGAGGCTGAGCGCCATGCCACCCACTGCGCTCTGCAGTGCGATGGTGCGCATTCTGCGACTGATGTGCATGAACTCGTCCACCTTGGTGAGGGAGTTGTCCATCAGCACCACGCTGGCAGCTTCCGCGGTAACGTCGCTGTTCCGCCCGATGGCCATGCCCACGGTGGCGGCCGTCATGGCGGGCGCATCATTGATGCCATCACCCACATAGAGGGACTTCGTGTGAGCCGTCTCCCGGCGGACGATGGCCAGCTTCTGCTCCGGACTTTGCCCGGCGTACACTTCTGTGATGCCGACGTGTTCGGCCAGGTAGCGAACCTCTGACTCACGGTCTCCGGAAATAATCATCGTGCGGGTAAAATGATGTTTCGTGCCGAGGTGCTGTATGAAAGGCTGGCCCTCTGCACGCGGTGCATCCCGCAATCTGAAGGTGGCTGCGAGCCTGCCACCGACCACGATGACACACTCGAGCCCACCGGCCACGGGGGGCAGTTGCACTGCTCCTGCTACATTTTGGGCAATGAGCTTGCTGCGGCTGGTGATCTGCACCGAACGGCCAGCAACAGTGCCGGTAAGTCCCTGGCCCGGGGCCTCGTTTACCTCCGAGGTCTCCAGCAGGGTCAGGCTCTCTGCTTTCGCCTGTGCTAGAATGGCAAGCCCCAAGGGGTGCCTGGAGTAGCGCTCAAGGCTGGCGGCCAGTGTGAGCACGTCCTTTTGCTCAAACCCGGGGGCAATGATCTGGTCGGTCAGCGTGGGTTCTCCGTAGGTGAGTGTTCCGGTCTTGTCGAAGATGCCGATGCGACAATCGGAGATCTGCTCAAGAGCGACGGGGTTCTTGACAATAATGGCGCGCCGGGCACAGAGGGAGATGGAGCCGATAATGGCGATGGGAATCCCCAGAAGAAGCGGGCATGGGGTGGCGATGACGAGCACGGCCAGGAAACGAATGGACTCACCGCTGACAAGCCAGGCCAACAAAGCCACCACCACGGCCACTGGCGTGTAGACCGCCCCCAATTGGTCTCCCAGGCGGCGCATATGGGGGCGGGTCTGCTCCGACTCTCGCATCACTTCCATGATCTTTGCATAGCGGGAATCGGAGGCGAGTTTCGTGGTGCGAATCGTCAGAGCAGACTCCCCATTAATGGCACCTGAGATGACAGTGGAACCGGAAGTCTTGGTGATCTGAAAAGGCTCACCCGTCAGATAAGACTCATCCATGGTGCCGCGTCCTTCAATCACCACGCCATCCACAGGGCAGATGTCATGCGGGTACAGTGCCAGAGTGTCTCCTACAGCCACATCCTGCAGGGCCACCTCAGAGATTCCGGAGGCGAATTTGCGGTGGGCCACAGACGGCATGCGCTTGGCCAGGGCGGCCAGGACCGAGGATGCACTGCGCAGGGCATAGCTCTCCAGCGTCTCCCCGCCTGCGAGCATGAGCACGATGATGGTACCTGCCAGGTACTCGCCCATGATGACGGAGGTGATGATCGAGACACCCCCCAAAAGGTCAGAACCGAATTGCCGCTGCCAGAGCTTTTGCAACAACTCCCAGACGAGCGGCACCCCGCAAAGGCCCAGGGTCAAAAGCAGGGGCAGGTCGCGGGAGAACTCGGTCGCGTGAAAAGAGAAGCGCAACAGAAGGTGCAGCACGATCGCGACGAGAGCGAGAGACGCGATGACCGGGCTCTTGTGCCGCCAGATGGCAGCCATCCACCCGTAAAGCGGTAGAGTCCTTTTATCGGCGCGTTGTGCTTCGGTCACAGGCTTGGAGGTGTGGTTACTCTCAGCGTTATTCAATATGGACTTCACCTTTTACCTGCAACATGGGACATTTGTCCATGGAGTCCTTGCCTGAATGCATGTGTCCCATCATGAGTTGCTGCCGTAGCTTCATAACATCCTCGCACTGTTCCATCTTCATGCCCTCCAGCTTTTCAGCGGATGCCACCGGCTCGGCGGAAAGGTGTGTTGAGTGAGTTCCGACGGTGAGGCCCAGAATCACTGCTAGGATAGAGGGAATCAACAGGCTCGCCTTGTTTTGTCTTTT
Source organism: Verrucomicrobium sp. (assembly GCA_041287975.1). GTDB lineage: Bacteria > Verrucomicrobiota > Verrucomicrobiia > Verrucomicrobiales > Verrucomicrobiaceae > Verrucomicrobium. The sequence goes on from JBGGMQ010000536.1 coordinate 3,208, forward strand.
CATGGGCGCTTTTTGTTGGGGATCCGCGTGACAACGGGTTCAGGATTTGTCATTGGGCACGACGATATTGGGAGGCAGCATGACGGATGCGCCGGTAAGTTCATTGACTGCGCGTATGCGACGCAGATCGGGGTGCTCCTTTTCTGTCGTTTTGTCTTTGTTCACGTGAGTAGTTTTAAGAGACTTCTGAGCAGGGGAAGTTTTGCTGGGAATGTCACTGCGGGGATCTGTTTTCATCTGTGGCTTCCTGAAGGGGGTGAAAAGGGGCAAGAGCATATTAAGGATGCCTGCGGAACTCTCTATGGGGTGAAACCCGCCTTTTTTCAGATCAATACACAGGAGGGATCTCCAGGGTAGGACTTCACCCCATAGCGTCGGGCGCGGCGATGGCATATGTAGCACCTCTACGGGTGGCGCAGTGGCTGCCCCTACGGTTCCGGGTCATCCCGCCTCCCTTTGATCATGAACACCGTCCATCCAAAAGCGTTGGGAAAATTGCACGAACAGTTGACCGCCAATCGGGAGGATCTGATTGATCGATGCAAAGTAAAGGTAGCCCTGCGACAACATCCTTCGGGAATTGCGCAGGGCATGGAACACGGCATCCCCCTCTTCCTCGACCAGCTCATCAAAACCCTCCGTCTGGAAGGTACTCGGGACCCGATAAGCAGCCAGGAAGTGTCCGGTCCTTCTGGCGGCGAGGAGCCCGTGCTGTCTGAGATGGGAATAACGGCCATGCAACACGGGGCGGACCTCTTGCGACAAGGGTTCACGGTCGATCAGGTCGTCCACGACTATGGGGATCTGTGTCAGGCCATCACGGAGATGGCATTCGACAAAGGTATGGCCATCGAGGTCAATGAATTCCGCACTCTAAACCGCTGTCTGGACAACGCCATTGCCGGAGCAGTCACGGAATTTTCCTGCCGACGTGAGTCTGCGGCCACAGAAAAACAGACAAAGGATCAGAACCAGCGGCTGGGCATCTTTGCTCATGAGATGCGCAATTTACTCTACTCCGCCAGCCTGGCACTCGCCGCCATCAAGAGTGGAGGAGTCGGGCTCAATGGCGCGACGGGAGCGGTGCTGGATCGCAGTTTGGTGGGGCTAAGCCATCTGATTGACCGCTCGCTCGCGGAAGTTCGCATGACGGCGGAGATGCCACCCAGGCGCCATACCTTCTCCCTCGGGGATTTCATTGAAGACATTCGACTCACTGCGGCTCTGGAGGCCAAGTTAAAAGAATGCCGACTGGTCGTTGAAGTTAAGAATCCGAAATTACCATTGAATGCAGATCGGGAGATGCTCATGGCTGCGGTGGGAAACCTCCTGCAAAACGCATTCAAATTCACCCGGCGCAATACGGAAGTCACTCTGGC
>JBGGMQ010000537.1:0-5700 GCA_041287975.1 Verrucomicrobium sp.
CGACGGCATCGCCCGGCGTGAGTTTCTCCAGGTCGGCGGCAGGATCATAGAGGCCAAAGTCACTGCCCACGCACTGCGCCCAAGTCTCCAGTGGCAGCGGGTGGCCATGATCGGAGTAGATCTCCCGCCATCCTTCGTAAACGGCGGTTTCTGTGTCGAGAATCAGGCCGTCAAAGTCGAAGATGAGTGCGCGAGGCATTGCTGAAAATGAGGAATGATGAATTAGAAATTAGGAATGGGAAGCCTGCCTGCATGTGAATGGCAGAACGGGCGGATTTGTGACCGACGAATTGGGTTCAATTCAAAATCACAAATCGCAAATCCAAAATGGCTCTCATGCCAGTGCCTGGCTGAGCGCTTCCACGGTGGTCACGGGGGCCTGGCAGACGTGATTGCGGCAAACGTAAGCGGCGGCTTTGCCGTTGACGGGTTTCATGGCTCCGAGGGCTTCGTTGGCCTTGGCCAGGAAAGCTTGCCCCTCAGCACCGTCGGCATGGAGTAGCACGGCGTTCGGCAGATACTGCTGACGGGCCGCCTGGACCAAGGCTTGGAAGCCAGGATCCTTGGCCTCGCCAGCGAAAACAATCTCCATCTCCCCGTAGTGGGAAAAGTACAGCGCGGAGGTCATGGCTGGCACGGAGAACGGAGTCTGCTCCAGACCTTTGCCGAAGAGGCGCAGCACCTTTTCCCCCTGCACCTTCAAGTCCTCCCGAGCCAGCATCCGGCCCAGGCGCAGCAGATTCATTGCCGCCACACTGTTGGGTGAGGGTTCGGCGCTGTCATAGTCCTCCTTCACCTGCAACACGGAATTCGGGATGGCCTTGCTCACGCTGAAGTAGCCGCCTTTCTCTGCATCACCATAGCGCGCATCGAATTCCCCCTGGAGAGACACCGCCCACTGCAGCCACTTCACCTCAAAGCCTGCTTCATAAAGATCCAAAAGACCCTGGATGAGCAGGGCGTAGTCAGAGGCAAAGGCTGACACCGTGGAAACACCCTCCCGCCAGCTGCGACGCAGGTTCGCGCCCTTGTCGGAGAGATGGTCGTAGAGGAACTGCGCCGACTGGCGGGCGAGTTCGAAGTATTCGGGTGCGTCAAGCGGCCCTGCGGCACGGGCGAGGCCGGAGATCATGAGGCCATTCCATGCTGTCAGCACCTTGTCATCGAGGTGCGGGCGCGGGCGTTTGCTGCGCACGTCGAAGAGCACTTTCCGCCCTCGGTCGAGAATGTCCGCCACCTTGTCCTCTTCCAGCTTGAAGAACTCTGCCGTCTTCTTGGGTGAGAAAGCGCGGAAGAGCGTGTTCAACCCCTTGAGCTCCTCATGCGGATCGCTCTCGGGCCGGGCATTGCCGTCCCGGCGGGCACCATAGGCATAGCGGAAGATGCTGCCCTCCTCCTTGCCCAGGAGCTCATCGATCTCGGCCGCCTTCCACACGTAAAAGGCACCTTCGCCTTTGGTCGTGCGGGTCTCGTCCGTGTAGCTGTCGGCATCCTCAGCAGAATAAAAGCCGCCCTCGGGGTGCCGGAGGTCGCGACGCACATAGTCCACAATGCTTCCCGCGATGGTGGCGAAATTCTTCAAACCCGCAAGCTGGTACCCCTCGACATAGGCGGTGAGCAATTGCGCCTGATCATAGAGCATCTTCTCGTAGTGGGGGATGTGCCAGTAGCCATCCACAGAGTAACGATGGAAGCCCCCGCCGAGGTGATCGCGGATCCCCCCGTTCGCCATCGAGTTGAGCGTGGTCTTGATCATCGCGACGGACCAGTTGGCCTCGCTTTCGACCTGGGTGACGTCCAAATGCTTTTTCAACCGCCCCAGCAGGCCCAGCACAACAGGGCGGGGAAACTTAGGAGCACCGCTGAAACCGCCTTCGTGGTAGTCGAAGGCATTTGAGATGTCGTCATACGCCTTGCGCATGACCGCGTTGAAGGGCGCGTCGTGCTGCTGCCGCTCGTCATCGATGTACTCCTGCAGCTTCTTCATGGCGGTCTCACTGCGCTCCACCACACCGGCGCGGTCATCCTTCCACACACCGGCGATCTTCGCACAAAGCGCCTTGAAGCCCATGCGTCCGCCCTTGTCTTCCGGCGGAAAATAGGTGCCTGCGAAGAAGGGCTTGAGCGTTGGCGTCAGCCATACATTGAGCGGCCAGCCACCGCCACCGCTCACGGCTTGGGCATAGGTCATGTACGTGAGATCTACATCCGGACGCTCTTCACGGTCCACCTTGATGGAAATAAAGTGCTCATTCAGCACTTTCGCGGTTTCCTCATTCTCAAACGACTCCCGCTCCATGACGTGGCACCAGTGGCAGGTCGAGTAGCCAATGGACAACAGGATCGGCTTGTCCGCCTCACGCGCCTTTGCAAATGCCTCCTCACCCCATGGCAGCCAGTCCACGGGATTGTGCGCATGCTGCAGCAGATAAGGCGACTTTTCCGCCGCGAGCGCATTGGTGTGCTTCGGCTGGGTTTCGGTGTCAGCTACGGCTGCGGCTACGGTATCAGTCTCGCTCATGCAAAATAGGATTACGACCGTTCTGCTTCAGAAGGATGGCCGGTTCAGTTGGAGGATTCAGTGTAGGCAGATTCCTGCCAGGGCTCAACTCTGCATCTTTTCCTCCTGAAAGCTCAGCTTGGCCAGCTCCGCGTAGTATTCGTTGGAGCGCAGGAGTTCCTCATGGGTGCCATGGGCCAGCACTTCCCCCTGCCTCATGACGTAGATCTGGTCAGCATTTTTGATGGTACTCAGCCTGTGGGCGATCACCAGACAGCTACGATCACTCCGGAGGCTGTCGATGGCTTGCTGGATGAGCTTTTCACTCTTGTTGTCCACGGCACTGGTGGCCTCATCCAGCAACAAGATGGGGGCGTTCTTGAGGAATGCGCGGGCAATGGAAATACGCTGCTTCTCCCCACCGCTGAGCCGGGAGCCACGCTCACCCACCATGGCGTCCAACCCACCTTCCATGCGCTCCACAAAGTCCGCCGCGCAGGCATGGCGCAGAGCCGCCCACAGGTCCTCCTCACTGGCCCCCGGCTGACCAAGTAGCAGATTCTCCCGGATGGTCTGGTTGAAGAGATAGCTCTCCTGCGTGACATAGCCCAGGGCGTCCCGCAGATCCGCCTTGTTCACTTGGGTGATGTCGTGCCCATCGACCGTGATCACCCCTTCGTTCGCCTCGTAGAAGCGGGTCAAAAGCTGGAACAAGGTGCTCTTGCCAGCACCGGTCGCCCCTACAATCGCCACCGTCTGCTGCGCTCGTACGATGAGATCAATCCCCGTGACGATGGGACGATATTCGTCATAGCGGAAGGAGACGTTTCTGAATGCGATCTCCCCTTTCACCGGGCCCAGCCGCTCCCCCGAGCTGAGATCCTCCGCCCCTTCCATTTCCAGGATCTCAAAAACTCTCCTCGAGGCCGCGAGACCGGTCACGACCGTCTGGTTGATGCCGTGAAGCCTTCCCACAGGCTCATAAAACATCCCCATGAGCAGGAGGAACTGGGCCAGCTTGCCGATGGTGAGCTTTTCCCCGTCCGGCACTGGCGGAACGGCGACCGCATCCTGAATGCACCACCACGCGCCGAACCCCATGAGGAGAATCACACCCGTATCTCCCAGGAAACCCATACCCGGGCCGTAGACCGACCAGGCCCGCTGGAGGCGGGTCTGCTGGCGGCGGTAGGCCCCGCTGGATTCATTGAAGTCCCGCTGCTTCTCCTCTTCCAGCGTGTAGCTCTTGATCTGCCGGATGCCGGCGATGTTGTCATGCAGCAGTGAGTTGAGCCCACCTGCGGCCTTGCGGGCCTCAAATGCACGTGGCGAGACCCACTTCGCATAGATCCACCCGCCTGCTGCGATGAATGGCACAGGAATCAGCACGATCATCGCCAGTTGCGAGTCCAACCAGAACATCACTGCCGCCGTCAGGAAAATCTGAAGGACCGCTGGCACGCCTTGGTCGATGCCGTCCAATATGACCCGTTGAGTCGCTGGGACGTCATCGGCCATGCGCGTGAGGATGTCGCCAGTGCTTTGCCGGTCAAACCACTTCAGGGGCAAATGTTGGATCTTCTCGTGCAGCCGGCTGCGTAAATCATAGGTCATGCGCAGCTCGAAGGCATTGTTGGCCAGGGTGCGCAGGCTGAAAAAGAGCTGCTTCAGAAACATCGCCCCCAAGCCCATGACCGAGAGGCTCATGATACGGGAGGTGTCGCGATTGGGGATGATGTCGTCCAGAAACCACTGGGTCAGCGCGGGAAACACGTACGCCAGGAGTGTGCCGGCTATCCCCATGGCCAAGCCTGCTGCCACCCTCCATGGGTATTGACCCATGAATCTCAAAATCAGTCGAAAAGGAGAAGTTTGGCGCATCGTCTTCAATGCGTAATCGCAAGCCGGACAAAGGCAACCCCACTAAATAGCAGTCCAACGAAGCAGTAATATGAGAAAAAGATCAACGTCCGCAGTCTGAAGGTGTCCCTTGTGGAGATTCTTTCATAATTTCCGCCACCTCACGGCCGTACCTGAATCGGCCAATTATTGCAAAGGACTAACATACGTGTATATAGACATTCCCCTATGAAGGCAGCGTCATCCTTCGCTCCCAAGTCGCTCAACAAACTGTTGAGTGCCGGGCTTGTTTGCGCCTGCGTCGGGTGGTTGAGCGTGGCGGATGGTGCCGCCAAAAAGTCCACTGAGGACGAGGACGCCAAGACCCCGGCCAAGAAGTCGACTGAGAAAGTCACCGTCCCCGTCAAGAAAACGACGACGACGACCAAACCTGCGTCCAAGCCAGCGGCCAAAAAGACCACCCCGGCCGCAAAACCGTCCGAACCCGCCAAACCGAAGCCCAAACCCGAGAGCGAAAGCACGGGTGACAAGCCGACGCCGGAGAAATCCACCGAAGAAAAGCCCAAAGAAGGCGACACCCCACCGACGGCCAACATGAAGGCTGGGACGGAAGAGGACGCCGCGAAGGCAAAAGATGCCGCGCCCAAGGATGTAACTGGCTCCAAGGCCACCACCCGGGAGATGGAAGGCCACGGAGAGAGTGAATTCCACGGGCCCGACCCGGAGGAAGAAGCCGCTGAGAAAGCAGCCTCAGCAGCCCGTGCCAAGACCACGGCATCCTCGACCACCACGACCTCGCGGGACATGGCAGGCTGGGAGCTCGCCCGCTTTCAGGAGCGAGACTACGTCTCCTCCCAGAGCATTTACCGCTTCTACCGCTTCAGTGATTTGAAGGTGAATGGGAACGCCGTCTGGTTCACCTCGCCGGTATTGATCATGAAGGCCTCCGTGGGCAGCCAGGAGCTTCTCATCAACAACATCAAATTCATCCTGAGCTATCCAGTGGTGATCATCAACGACAAGCCGTGCATTTCCCGGCTGGATCTGTGCAAGCTCATTGACCCCGTCTTGCGCCCCAGCTACATCGGCAAAGGTTCCAATTTCGACACCGTCATCCTGGATCCCGGCCACGGCGGTCACGATTCCGGTGCCAAAGGGATCTACGGCTACGAGAAAGACTACGCCTTGAAGCTGGCCTACACACTGAAGGGCATTCTGGAGAAACAAGGGCTTCGGGTGATCATGACCCGCACCACAGACACCTTCATTTCTCTGGGCGGTCGTGTGGCCTTTGCCAATAAAGTGCCGAACAGCATCTACGTGAGCCTGCACTTCAACTC
>JBGGMQ010000538.1:0-4144 GCA_041287975.1 Verrucomicrobium sp.
CACCAGCTACCTTCAGTTGCTGGAGCGGCGGTACAAGCCAATGCTCAACGAAGAGGCCGGGGAGTTCATTCATACGGCGGTGGACGGAGCTGCCAGGATGCGAACATTGATCATGGATCTGCTCACTTACTCACGAGTGGGCACACGGGGGCATCCTTTGAAGCTGGTCGAATGCAATCAGCTGCTGGACAACGTTCTCAGCGACCTTCAACTGGCGGTGTCGGAAAGCTGGGCGCTGGTGACCCGCAAAGAACTTCCTGTCGTGCTTGCCGACGAGATTCAACTTTCGCAAGTGTTTCAGAACCTGATCACAAATGCCCTCAAATTTCGGAGCACCGCCACTCCCCGGATTCACATAGAGGCGAAGCGAAGTGAACAGGACTGGGTTTTCTCGGTAAGGGACAACGGCATCGGAATCAACCCAGAGTTTTTCGACAGGATATTTATTATTTTCCAACGATTGCATTCTCGGGAGGAATACGCAGGCACCGGCATTGGCCTCGCTTTGTGCAAGCGCATCATTGAGCGCCACCGCGGCCGGTTATGGGTGGAATCCTCCCCTGAGAAAGGGTCCGCATTCCACTTTAGCCTCCCAGTGCCCATCGAAGGAAGAAACTAGGCAGCATTCATTCTCCATCCCCCAGGATCACCACCCGTCCCGCTTCCCCCAAGAGCGCGGCATCTCCAAAATATTGCCATGAACTCAAACACTACCGCATTGGCAGGTGGCCCCCAACGGGCGAGCATGGGTGCGAGCGATCCTGGGCGCGCCCAGGTACGCATCTTGTGTGTTGAAGACAACGAATGCGATTTCCTGCTGCTACAGGAGCATCTGAAGGACGCTCCATTCGACAAACTTCCCGCTCTGATTCATGCCCGGTCAGTCAGCGAGGCCAAGGTCAAGATTCTAGAGTCCGAAGACCTCCCCTTCCACGTGATCCTCCTGGATCTGAACCTGCCGGACTCCCACGGGCCCGATACCTATCACAGGATCAGGGAACTGGCGCCCCAGACGGCGATCACGATCCTGAGCGGCACCACGGACCACGAGCTGGCGCTGTCTTTTGTACAGAAAGGTGCCCAGGACTATCTGCCCAAGGATTCCATCAATGGAGACCTTCTGATGAGGTCCATTCTCTATGCAGTGGAAAGACAACGTCACCGCAGGGAGATGGCCGAACTTAATGAAAGACTGGGCGCAGCCAAGCTGGAGCTTGAAACAGCGCAGATGCAGCTCATCCAGGCGGAGAAACTGGATTCGCTCGGCAGGCTGGCGGCCAGTGTGGCACATGAAGTGAAGAACCCTCTGGCCACCATTCAGATGGGCGTGGACTACTTCCACCGCCGGCGTTCCATTCTGGGCGAGTCTGCCTCGACCATGCTGGACTACATGCAAGAGGCCATTTCCAGGGCCGAGCGCATCATTCACGAGATGCTCGATTTCTCACGGTCCGAGACACTGCAGTTGCGACCCTGCAGTGTAAACGACCTCGTCACTGATGCCATTCACATGGTACAGCATGAGCTGACCCGGCGGAAAGTGAGTGTGAGGACCGAACTAACCCAGCAGGTGCCGGATGTGCGGGCAGACAGATCGAAGCTGGTTCAGGTCATCATCAACCTCATCATCAATGCCGCCCAGGCCATGCCCGAGGGTGGAGTTGTCGAGGTTCGTACCATGTACGGCGAGTTGATCACCATGCATCGCGATGAAGGGCTGCGCGAAATGGATCTGCTGCGCCCCGGTGATATGGTGGTTGTTATGGAAGTGGTGGACCACGGCGCAGGAATTCCACCTGAGATACTGCGCAGGATATTCGAACCCTTCTTCACCACCAAGCCCACGGGAGAGGGGACGGGCCTGGGTCTCCCCGTTGCCAAACGCATTGTGGAGCTGCATCGCGGCCACCTTCAGCTCAAGAACCTGGAAGAAGGTCATGGCATAAGGGTTCGCGTCATCCTCAAGGCGGACTTCAGCAATGTCGCATCAACAAGCTCTGCCGCGACTCCACAACCCTCTCAAGCAACAACATCTTGAGCCGAGTTCTCAACAGTCTTATTTTTGCACCCTCTGAAGATTTAACTTCCGCGCTCTTCCCATTTACGCTATGCCTTTATGTTATTAGGAGCGACGGGCCCGCAAGGGCTGGCAATTGCATGCTCAACAACACAAACTTCGGCGCGCGCTGGAACACGGTTCCTGGAATGACGCGCCATCGAGGCATGCCAGCCCACTGGCACCGGTGAAGGAAAATTCGCCTCACAGTCCCTGCCCCTGGCAGATGGTTTCAGCGCATCATCCATCCCAACAACAACATGAAATCCACACCTGCCCGCCAGCAGGGCGCATCTGATACGAAACGCGGGAGGGCAACCCACCTCCTTCTCCCTACGCTGTCCGTGATACTGCTGACCGCAAACGGCCCGGAAGTGTCTGCCCAAGCAACAGCTCCTGCACCCACAACGAGCCCGCCAAGCATCCCCTCTGAGCAACTCAAATCCCTTACCCTCGAAGAACTCATGAAGGTTCAGGTGGCAACTGTCACGACCGCTTCCAAGCGGTCTGAAAAAGCCACCGAGGCCCCTGGTACAGTCCTGGTGATTGACCAGACGGATATCAACCTCCGCGGCTACACGACTCTCACAGATGTGCTGCGGGATCTGCCTGGCATGGACGTCTCCGAGTACCTCTTCACGGAAATCGGCTCCCAGGCTGCCGTCCGCGGCATCACAGGTAACAACAAGATTGTCGTGCTCGTGAATGGCATGCGGGTGAACCCTCCAGGAGGGGAATACTTTCCCCTCCGCAGTGATTTCAGTGTCCGCGGAGCTGAGCAGATTGAAGTCATCTATGGGCCAGGCTCCACCCTCTATGGACAAGACGCCATCAGTGCAGTCATCAATGTAAAAACAAAGACACCACCGGCCGACGGCAAGACCCACCTTCAAGGGGCGATGGAGGGAGGCTTCCATGCGGAGCGGGAGCTCTGGGGATCCTTCGGGAAGATCTTCGATGTTGAAGAGCGCATATCTCTGACGGGATACGTCCAGTATCACGACTCTGAACTCAGCCGCCTGGATCGCGAATACCCTGCCTGGTGGAAGGACTTCAAGACCGCCGCCCAACCTCGCGGACGCGGCACCAGTCTTGACAGGAAGGACCAAGGTCTGAATGCATTCGCCAGGTTTGAATATGGCGACTTCTCATTGCAAAGCTGGTATCGGGAATCGGAACGCAGCAGCTCCGAGGGCTATGGGCCTGCCGTACTGGCATTCCTGCCCGAAGCCCGCTGGCAGGACCGCTCCTGGGTGACGGAGGCCAAACACACCTGGCACATGACGGACAAGGTTTCCCTCGACTCCGCCCTCACCTACAACTGGTACGAGGTGGCCCCCCACAGCCGCTACATCTTCCCCGCGGATGAAACGAGCTGGTTCTTCAACGACTACAAATATGCGCAGGGCACAAGCTTCTCGATCGAGGAAACACTCAAGATCGAATTCTCGCCTACCGTCTCAGCGCTCATCGGCGGGATCTACACCAACTACGACATCATTCCCAAATCCACCGTGCCCGGAGGAGCGGACCGCGGCAGCGATGCGAGCATCGTCGAGCAAGGAGGCAGTTTTGTCTACTACACTGAGGCGGGCAATCCGGCCTCCAGGCAGGAGATCCCCAGGGTGGTGGAGGTCGACTTCGAAAGATACGGTGCCTATGTCGAAGTGGGGTGGGCAGTCACTCCCGACCTGAAGGTGATCGCAGGCGGCAGGGTGGACAAAGACTCACGCATTGAAGACCTCTCGTACACGCCTCGCGGGGCCATCATCTACAAAGTCTCAGACGAGCTCACCGCCAAGTACACCTACTCCTGGGCATACATCTCCCCGGCGCCTTACTTTGGCTTTGCCACCTACGACCGTGGCGATGTCTTAAATACATCGAACCCTGAACTGCAGCCTGAAACCTCAAAGACACACGAATTGAGCTTCACGTATGTCAAAGAGAAGCTGGACCTCGGACTGAGCCTCTACTACGGCGAGCAGAGCAACCTCATTCTCGTTTCCGATGTGGGTTCGCAACCCAACATCCTCCAGGATCTTGTCTTTCTCGACGTCGCCGGCACGCAGCCTCGAACCTTGACCC
>JBGGMQ010000539.1:0-4120 GCA_041287975.1 Verrucomicrobium sp.
TGTGGGGCTCCCCCGGAGGGCTGTTATTGTTGCCTGCTTGCTACGCTCAACGACGATGAGCTGCTGCCGCTCTATCGACGGCAGCTTCGCTGACGACTCATTTTCTAAGTCTCTGCAGCGCAGTATTACCGGTTGGCAGACGAAGTTGGATCTCTATTGTGCTCGCCATGGACATTCCTGAGGAGTTTTGTGAGTTCTTGTGTCGCGAGTATTTCAACTCAAGCCGATTCACCAAAGGCGTGTTCAGTGAGCCGGAGCAACTTTTTCTTGTTGTCCCTGTCGACCAGGTGTTAGAGCGAACGGAATACAAAATGCTCGTGATTGGAAGGCCTGGAGTAGACGGCATTGAATTTGGTTACCGCCGTGGCCTGGAAGGCATCTGGGCCTATTATCCTTATGGCAACGAGTTCACGCTTGTCGCCCCGACCATCGAGGCCCTGGTGGACGGTTGGCTCAATGGAAGCATCAAGGTTTGACATGACTGCCAGGTGACTTCCGAGGGCCTTCAGGAACGAAGTAGTCCTTGGAATCTTGGGCTTCATTGATGGATCAGCCCCTCAGGCCAGCCAGATCTCACTTCCGTTCACTTAGCCTGGGAATCATTCAATCTCAGAAAATGTCAGCAACTATGAGCAACAAAGTGCAATTGAAAAAGGCTGAGGCAGACTCTCTGAAAGCGGGGCATCCGGAACTGCCCGATGATTATCTCGACTACTTGCAGAAAGTAGGATGGGGGGAGTCTGAATCGGGGAGGATGATTTACTCTTGCCCAGTCTCACCGTCGCATATTTATGGCAGTCGGCTTGAGGGTAGCCGAATTCTACTGTTGGGGGATGATACACAAGGATACTGCTTTGGATTCCACAGCGAATTGCTTGGATACGGGGAACTATCCAGCACGGGCACTTGGGAGCCGTGGCCGGATCATCTTACGTTTGGCGACTACGCCGCTGCCAGCGAGGGTTGAGCAGCGCTCCCTGCCACGCGGACCCGACAGCTTGAAATGAACTCACCCTTGCTTTCCACAGTCCTGCCGACACTGGCTCGCGAACTCCAGGAACTGCTGATCAAGCAGGGAGAGCCTGCTCTGGCGGCTCAAGTGCCCTCCATGACTTTGGTTGACCGTTGCCGCTGCGGAGAAGAGTCATGCGCAATGTTTTACACGGTGCCACGCCCCATTACACCTTGGGGAGCTGAGCATCGGAATGTCGTCCTTGACGCCATGACCGGGATGCTCGTATTGGACGTCGTGTCCGGAGTTGTCGTGGCAGTCGAAGTTTTAGACCGACCTGCAGTTCGGCGAAAAGTGCATAACCTTTTGCCTTGAGGTAGCAAAACTTCGCTGAAAGAGTCCATTGTTCTTCCAATATAACCCCTCCCAACTTCATCAATCTCATGAGCATCTGGTCAGATCCCCCTGAAGAGCCTCTTGTCACGGCCATCTCGAAAAACGATCAGGCGATGAAGAATGCGTACAGGCTTGCCTCCGAGACGTTGCCTAACTTTATGGCACATCTTGCGATTGGAGATGAGAGATTCTGCTCTCTGAAATTGTGCTTCAGAGATCCTGATTTGTCGGAGCGACTTGGCGAGGATCGCCTTTTCTACTGGTGGCTCGATTTCGCAAAGTACGACGCGGAGCAAAAACTGTTCTCGGCGGAGTTCACGGAAGTGCCCACAGGATTGGAAAAATACCATCAGATAGGGCAACGACTCCTCATTGAGGGCGAGGACATATTCGACTGGCGGGTCAACCAGGCCGGACGCCTGTATGGTGGATTCACCATTCGGGTGGCTCGCGTCCGAATCCCCGAGAGCGAAAGGGCTGCCTATGACCAGTACATTGGGGTGACGGAATACCTGAAGGAAACGGCTCCTTGAATGTGGTTTCCATGATGCGTCTTGGACCTATTGACCTGAGGCCTTTAAATGAGAGCGTTCTTGATCGTTAAAGTCTTCTCTCAAGGGAGAGGCGGAGCGCTCTGCCGCACCAACAATCGACATCGCTGGCTTGTTCGACGAACTCGGTGCACGGCGCGTCCATCACCTGGCGACGAAGGAGCTGTGGAGTGCGGTGAGAATCACCGCTTTGAGAGGTCGGAATGCTTTCGACAGCGATGGACGTCAACGGAGCCGGAAAACGGGAGCCCCCCAGCCACTGGGAGAGGCGATCTCCAGGTCGCCTTGGTGAGCGGAGGTGTGGGGCTTCCTGATGACTGTCGTCCTTGCCCGCCTATCGCGGTCAACGGCGATGAGGATATCGCCGTTCCTTGGACGGGGGCACGCCATCCCTGGAGTGTGAAGTGGGCGCCAGTATCATTCTAGGTTTGGGGTGTTGTGGCCCGCTTGCAGCGGGCCGGGAATCACAGGAGGCAGACCGCAACAACTCATTCGGAGTGGGGGGCGTCTAAGCGTACCCAAGGTAGACTCGCTGGAAGCTCGTCCAACCTTGGGCTTGTAGCAGGATCCCCTTCGGGGAATAGCTTCTACTCAGCTATTGGGTTCATTGACTGCAACTCCATGGCACGGCGGTTGTCGATGGGCACACAACAGAAGGCATCCTCCATCACATTCAGTATCCGCATTCTCCCCGACATCTCATGCCGCCGCGTTCACCCACTGGTGTTTAATCTCCAACTACCCTAGTCCCCCGTAGTTGTCGACGTGAGGAGGCACTAGCTAAAGCGTCTGCCATCCACGCCCTCGCTCCAAGTCCACAAATTCGACAAACACACTTGCTCACAAGCAAGACGCGGCAAGTATGCCACGTTCCCGGACCACAACCTCCAGGTTCGTCCCGTCATCATCCCTGTAAGGGATACGGACCAAAGACGCCATGATGGCGGTTGGCCGAGCCTAAGCGAGGCTACCCTGGGTGTCCGCAAGCCACAACCTCAGGTATGGATGCCAATCCCATTTCCTCTATCCTGGGACCATGCAAAGCCCCACGTCAGTGACGCCAGACACTGCCGTCTCAAAGCATCACGATCCCCTCGCAAAGTTGCTCCGCAGGGTGAAGGTATTGGCCGGATCAATTCTGATCCGATGAACATGACCATCACTGTGCGCTCTCTTTTCGATTTATGAACGACACCGCCGTGAGAGCAGAAACTCAAATTCATGAGGCGCTGCATGATTGCAAAGGCTCAGACAGTCTTCCCGAAGCGGCAAGCCGCCTCTGGGAAATCTTTCGTCACTGGATGGATCACCCTGAATTTCGTCAAGGCGAGTGCATGCTCCGGACCGTTGTTCTGAACGAATTAGGCTCTCTCCTTAGCCACGACCTGTACAGGGCAGCTGCATGGTCATTGCTGTCAGATCTGGCTGCACAATATCCGGAAGGTGATTCTTGCGGCATGCCAACAAGTCTCGTGATCGCTGTGTTTGAAGTGTGCGCTGAACCTCCGGAGTATCCGGCAACCCTCAGACTTTTGTTCTCACTGGCTTCGAACCCCAAAACAAGGTGGGCCACTTTTGCAGCCTACTGGCACTATCCCTGGAGGCTCCGTCCGCACGCCAGGAAGTATTCCGACGGAACCGTGACAGAGGCAGATTGCGACGGGTGGTTGATAGAGCGAGGCTTGGGGAGTGACGAATATCTTTTGTCGACCGGAGATTCCACCAGGTGAAAACCATCTGCTCTATCTTCAATTTAGCCTCCAGTTAGCTCTTATGATTACTGTCAAATCAAGACTCGTCATCCTTTCCCTGTTGATATTGTTCCTCACGGCCCAGATGACCGCCTCGACCGACAATACTCCTCACCGGTCTCCCTGCGGCAAGTTCCAGATCGTGAATGTGGGGGACTCTGCGACGTTCGACCATCATTTCGAGCTCCGACGCTCAGATGGGACTGTTCTTTTTTCTTATCGAGACCCGCTGGGTCTCCCAATGCCGTCCTTCGCTCAAGATGTTACCTGGTCACTTAATGGGGACTTCGTTGCGGTAAGTGTGAGAACTGGGAAGTACTTCATGGACACGCTGATCCTTTGTGCAACTTCCGCCAAAGTGATCCAGGTGGACACTGAAGATCCTGACGCCCAGACGCGGCCCGTTCGTTGGACGCGGCGTGGTGAACTCGTTGTAGAAACGGGGGCCTCCTACGGAGGCAAGGTGTACG
>JBGGMQ010000540.1:0-2535 GCA_041287975.1 Verrucomicrobium sp.
TGCACCAGACTTCTTCGCTTGCGCAGGGGGGGCTCCTCCGCCATCTATGCCCCCCATTTTTTCCTGAAATACCATGGCCAAGAAAAGCATTCGCGACATTGATGTGACCGGCAAACGCTGCCTGGTTCGTGTGGATTTTAACGTGCCCCTTGACGACAAGGGCGACTCCATGGTGATCACCGACGACACCCGGATTAAAGAGACCCTCCCGACCCTGAAGTACCTCCTGGAGCAAGGGGCAAAAGTGATTCTCTGCAGCCACCTTGGCCGCCCGAAGGGCCAGCGTGATCCCAAGCAGAGCCTCAAGCCAGTGGCAGCGCGTCTGAGCGAGTTGCTCGGCCTTACCGTTGGCTTCGCAGAAGACAGCATTGGTGAAGAAGCCGCGACGAAGGCCCAGGCCTTGGGCAATGGCGAAGTGCTCCTCCTGGAGAACGTCCGCTTCTATCCTGGTGAGGAAAAGAATGATGCCGAACTGGCCAAGCAGTTCGCCAGCCTGGCCGAAATCTATGTGAATGACGCCTTTGGCTCGGCCCACCGTGCCCACAGCTCCACGGCTGGTGTTGCCGCCTATCTTCCGGCAGTGTCTGGTCTGCTCATGGAAAAGGAGCTGGCCTACATGCACGACGAACTGCAGAACCCTGCCCGTCCGTTCGTGGTGATCCTGGGCGGTGCCAAGGTGAGCGACAAGATCAAGGTGATCGACCGCCTCCTCGACAAAGCAGACACCATCCTCATCGGTGGCGGCATGGCCTACACCTTCAAGCTCGCTCTGGGCGAGAAAATCGGCAAGAGCCTCTGCGAGCCTGACCAGGTGGAGACTGCCAAGTCTGCCCTGGCCAAGGCCAAGGAGAAGGGCGTGAAATTCCTCCTCCCGGTGGACAACTACATCGTCGAAGAGCTCAACTTCAAAGACAAGACGGTGAGTCCTGGTCGCTACACCGAAGTGGGAGAGGGCATTCCTGATGGTTGGGAAGGCGTCGACATTGGTCCTGAGTCCGTCAAAGAATTCAGCGCTGAAGTCGCCTCCGCCAAGACGATCGTTTGGAACGGCCCCATGGGGGTGTTCGAGATCAAAGATTGCGCCAAGGGCACCTTTGCCATCGCTGAGACCATCGCCGAGAACGCTGACTGCAAGTCCATCATCGGTGGTGGCGACAGCGTGAAGGCCGTGAAGAAGGCCGGTGTCGCGGACAAGGTCACTTTCATTTCCACGGGTGGTGGTGCCAGCCTTGAGCTGCTTGAAGGCAAGGAACTCCCCGGCGTCGCCGCTTTGCTCGACAAGTGATTTGATTGATGAATTGAACTTTTGAGGGTTGTCCGGTGCGGACTGGGCAACCTTCTGACAGACAGGCCAGCTTCTGTTTCATTTCTCCCGTCTCCCTCGCCGCCTCAACCCGGCGATCAACAACCTCTTTTCCCGAACCTTCAACAACCAGGATCTCTAGAAACAAGACGTTTTATGCCCCCCGTATTCCGCAAACCTATCGTTGCCGCCAACTGGAAGATGAACAATCCTCCGGCTGAGACGGACAAGTTCCTCCGTGCCTTTCTCCGGTTGATTCCCGAGAAGTGCCCTCTTCAAGTGGTCGTGGTGCCTTCCTTTGTGTCCCTCTCCCTGGCGCAGACCCTCATTCAGGGCGGTCGCACCGAGGTGGTGGAACTGGGCGCTCAGAACATGAGCCAGTACCCGAGCGGTGCTTACACCGGTGAGACCAGCGCTCTCATGCTCAAAGAATGTGGCGTGCGCCACGTCATCCTCGGTCACAGCGAGCGTCGCGCCATCTTTGGCGAGACCAACCAGATCGTGAACTCCAAGGTGCACGCCGCCCTCGAAGCGCGTCTGCACCCGATCCTCTGTGTCGGTGAAACGCTGGAAGAGCGCGACGGCGGCCGCATTGAAGAAGTGCTGGAGTCCCAGGTGCGTGAGAGCCTCGTGAATGTCGGCTCCCGCCGTCTTCTCGATGTGGTCATCGCCTATGAGCCCGTGTGGGCTATCGGCACTGGCCGCACCGCGAGCCCTGAGCAGGCTCAGGAAGCACACGCATTCATCCGCAAGGTGCTCGGCGACATCTTCGACGCGGACACCGCGCAGAAGATCCGCATCCAGTACGGCGGCAGCGTCAAGCCCTCCAACATGGATGAGATCATCGCCATGCCAGATGTTGACGGCGCCCTCGTGGGGGGAGCCAGCCTGGAGAGCGGCAGCTTCTACGAAATCGTGAAGGCCGTGATCACGCACCTTTCCGACAACAAGCCCGTCTATCAGGCTCCTTAACGGGAGTTGCAGGTAAGGCTGTTCAGCCGGTTCTTTGATGCTGCACCGCGAGGTGCGGCATTTATTTTACAGTTGTCCCTGGCGGTGTCGCACTTGGATTTTCTCCACCATGTTTGGCGCTTGCTCTACAGTTGGTGAGGAAATTACAGTGTGCGGGTCTCCTTACTCGGGAGCAACCTGCCGGCGTACCGTTTTGCCAGGGTTCATGAGATCGTCCCGTTCCAGACCGGTGATCTTCTGAATGCGGTTGATGAGCCAGA
>JBGGMQ010000541.1:0-11112 GCA_041287975.1 Verrucomicrobium sp.
GGACAAGCGGGTGGCGAGTCCGGCGGCGCGGAGCCAGGACTCCACCTGGGCGGGAAGATTCGCGCTGCCATAACGGGCGTAGATGGCGGCGATTTCTGGCAGGGCGGCATTGAAGCGGATGATGTGGGGCAACATCAATCCCACGGCCTGGCCATGCACAATGCCGTACTCGGCCGTGAGCGGATTGGCACAGGAATGGGCGGCGCCCAGCATCGAGTTTTCAATGGCGGTGCCAGCGAAGGCTGCGCCGAGGAGCATGGCAGAACGGGCTTCCAGATCGGAGGGGTTCTGCAGGACGCGCTCGAATCCGGAACTCAGTTGGCGGAAAGCTTCCAGCGAATAGAGGGCGGAAACGGCATTCCGTTTTTTGGTCACGGCTGTTTCCAACGCATGCGCAATGGCGTCGATGCCCGTCACAGCGGTGACGCGGGCAGGTTGGGAGACGGTGAGTTCGGGATCGAGGATGGCTACGGCAGCGGCGGCCTTGAGGTCACCGCAGGCCATCTTCACGTGCGTCTCTTCATCCGAAATCAGCGCGAAACTCTGGCACTCGCTGCCCGTACCTGAGGTGGTGGGTACAGCGATCAAGGGCAGCATGGCCTTCGTGGCCTTGCCCACGCCCCAGTAGTCCTGCATGCGACCGCCGTTGGTGAGGATGAAATTACACCCCTTCGCCGTGTCCATGCTGCTGCCGCCACCAAGACCCACAATGAGATCCGTGTCGAAGGCTGCGGCGGCAGTGACACATTCTGCCACGTCGCGGGTGGAAGGGTTTTCATGCACCTGGTCGAAAAGCTGAACCGCGAGACCCGCAGCCTCCAGGGAGGCGATGGCGCGGCCAGCGTGGCCCGCTTTGACAATACCGGGGTCCGACACCAGCAGGACTCGTTTGCCATTCAGTCCGGCGGCCAGAGAGCCCAACTGCTCAAGAGTGCCGGGGCCAAAGATGAGACGGGTACGGGGATGGTGGTCGAACGCGTTGAGATCAGTCACTGGAAAGAAGCTTGAGCGAAGGGTTTTTCAGAACTGGAAGCAGGGATGGGGCGGGGCGGAGAATAGCAGGCAGGCACAGCCCTCAACTCCCGTTGAACAGGAGTTGAGGGAAAGAACCTGGTTCACAGGCCCTTCAAGAATTGCCAACCAAGGCATGTTTGAAATGGGGAGCGGTCAATCCATCACTGAAGCTGTTGTGAGTTTCAAAGTAGTGCCAGGCTTTAGCCTGGCTCCCCATGACGTGGGTAATGCGGAGTCAGGCTAAAGCCCGACACTACTTTTCAAAATACACCCAACTACTGCGCCACCTCGATGGACCGGCGCTTGTAGAGGAACTCAAACATGTTCCCCTCGTGCGGTTGGTTCCATGAAATTCTCATGGTCGAGATGGGGCCGATGTTGAGGCGCTCAATCAGCGGGGAGGCCAGCAGGTCATCAATGAACTTGGGATCCTTGGTGATGGCGGTGACTACCAGCGAAGGCCCGATCTGGGCGAGCATGTCCGCCTGCGGCACCTGCACCACGCTGGCGTACGGGCAGAGGTACTCGCGATTGCTCATCGTATGCTGGAAGGAGTCCACCTTCACAATGGTGGGCCGCATGTAGACACCGCCATTGAGCTCAGCCTTGCGGGAGCCATTGCGGTACTTGGCGGTGACATCCTCTGCACCGGGCTCCTTCAGCCCCTGCTCGATGGCGGAGTCAATGAACTCAGCCATCTTGGGGTTGGCGAAGCCGGACAGCTTTGCGTTGGGATCATCTGAGGCCAGTGGTGCGACGGGACCAAGCTTCTGAGCGAGGGCGTCAGCGATTTCCGCGGCGTATTTGGGCACCACCACCGCAGAGGCATTGATGCAAGAGCGTCCGCCGTTTTCCGCGATGGACCCTGCAATGAGGTCAATGAACTCGGGCCAGCGCTCGATTTCATCTTCCCCGATGAGGATCTTGCTGAAGCCAGGGCCGTGGCACTCGAACTTCGGGTTGTCCTTGTACTGCGCGACCGTGTTGGCATCGCCAAAGATGAGGGCGCGACCGCAGAGTTTCATCACCTCGCCCGAGCCTTCGTGGTCGGTGGGATAGAAGCCAAAGGCCTCGGCTGGAGCACCGGCGGCAATGAAGGACTGGATCAAGCGATAGGGCGTCCAGGGCTCTTCGCGACCTGGCTTGATGATGACGGGCGTCTTCAACGCCACAGCCGGCAGCCAGAGTGAGTTCACTGCGGGTGAGTTGCTGGGCATCACGAGGCCGAGGGCGTTCGTGGTGGGGTAGTAGCTGACAGGGCAACCGGCCTGCTCGCCATAACCCACATCGATCACCTTCGTATCGAGGCCACGCGTCAATCCATTGAGGACTGTGCGCATGTTTGTGAGAGAGTCCGCCACCTTGGCCATGTTCCGCTTCACCATGACGTGCGGCAGCCCGCTCGTCCGGCTGAGGGTTTCCATGTACTGCTGAGGCGTTTGAGTGTGACCCTTGTCACCCAGTGGCAACTCGCCATTGAGGAAATAATCGGCAGCCTTGGCGCAGATGTCGATCAACTCGTCGACCGTGAACTTCTTCAACACATCACGGACCTGGCCGATGCGACCGAGGTCGCGGCGGAGGATGCCGGCATTGACCTGGCTGACGGTGGCGAGCACTTCGCCCGTGCGGTGGTCTTTGACCTCCACTTTGTCCAGGCTCTCATACGGGGCCCCTTTGCGCAGGGCGGGAAGATGGGGAACGCTCATCTTAATTAGTACACGCCCTCCACGATCTTGTTTTCCATGGCGCCGAAGGGACGCACTTCCGCCACGCCGTCCCATTCATAACGGTCACGAGGCTTGCGGCGCAGGGCTTCATCCCGCTCCAGGAAGCGCGGCATGAAAAACTCCTTCGTCAGAGTGGTCAGTTCCACCCGGCCCCAAGTGTCGTATGCCACCGTTTCATCCGTATTGTCGGGATTGACCACACGCAAGACAGCACGGGGCTGCGGCGCGTAGTAGGTGATGGAGTACTTGTCCTCCGGCAGGAGCGGGACGCTGGCAGCCAGGCCCATGAGGGTGTTGCCATAGGTGGGGTAGAAGCCGACGCGGTTCTCCAGAACCTCCTCCACAATGAAGCGCACATACTGGGGCAGCATAGTGGTGCCACCGCAGAATACGCCACGAATGCCCGCCGAAAAGATGTCCACCTTCTCCGCCAAGGCCTCAAGCAACTTGGGAGTGGTGAAGAGGCCGCTGACTTTGCGGTGCTTCAAGATCATCGCCGCCTGGTCTACCACGTGGTCCATGTACTGGCGGGCCACATCGAACTGCTTGCCCGAGATGAGCTTCTTCACGAAACGGGGGTCAAGATCGATGAAGTAACAGGAGGAGCCGCGGACGTTCGCCAGGTGCTCAATGGCAAGGCGGAGACGGCGAGGGCCGGTAGGGCCCATCATGAGCCAGGCTCCGCCCTTGGGGAAATGCTCGTCGCTGATCTTCTCGGAGAACTCACTGTAGTCCGTCTTGTAATCCTCCCAGCCGATGCGCTGCTTGGGCATGCCAGTGGTGCCACCAGTCTCGAAGATGTTGAAGGGACGGCCTTTGTAGGCGGCCGGAACCCAAACTTCCGGTTGAAGGTCGCGCAGCCACTCATCCTGGAAGTGCGGGAACTTCTTCATGTCCTCAATGGACTGAATCTCTGCCCTTGGGTCGAAGTTTTTGCCAGCCCACTCCAACCAGAAGGGGCAGCCGGTTTCTGGCGAGAAGTGCCAGTTGATGATTTCGCGGAGGTGGGAGTCGAGTCGTTCTTGAGCGGTCATGGTCTGAGAATGAAAGATCAGGGGGGTGGTGCAATCCAAAAAATACGGGCAGGCCGGGGAGTGCCAGCCTGCCCGCGAGTCACCTGGGAGGAGAAATGTTAGTTCTGAGCCACGCCCTGGGCACCCTGCTTGAAGGCATACAAGTGCGTGTGAGTGGAAATGTAGAGAACGCCATTGGCGGCAACTGGAGTGCCCATGACCGGGGATGGGAACTCAACCGAGCCAAGTTCCTTCATTTCCCTGCCTTCGGCGAGGATGAAGAGCTCACCCTCTTCGTTGCCGACGTAGACTTTGCCATCCGCAACGAGCGGGCTGCCCCAGATGTGGCCCTTGGTGTCGAACTTCCAAACTTCGGCACCCGTCTTGGCATCGAGGCAGAAGAGACGGCCGGTGTAGTCGCCGACGTAGATCAGACCGTCCTTGATGGCCGGGGTGCTGATGGAGCGCTCGATGCCCTTGAAGGTCCAGACGGCTTTGCCGCTGAGGTCGCCCTCTTTAGTGGGGTCGATGCAGCTGAACATGCCCAGACCTTCACCGTGCTCAGGGTCCTGACCAATGGGGACGTAGACCATGCCGTCATAGTAGACAGGGGTGGCGATGATCTCGCTGGGGCCATCGAATTCGGCGTACTTGCGGGGCTTGCCGCTTTCGTCCTTCCGGTACTCCGGAGGATTCGCATCGTAGCGCCAGTATTCCTTCAGGATGTTCAGCCCTTCTTCATTGGCCTTGACCTCGGGGGCCAGGCCGTAGATCCAGCCATCGCCGGCGGCGAAGACGATCTGCGTTTTGCCTTTCACATCCGCCTCAATGGCAGAGGACCAGGAGGCGTGCAGCACGCGGGCACTCGTCTCAGCGTTTTGTTCACCGAGCAGCTCTCCGGTGTTGGCATCCAGCATGATGAAGCTGGGGGCATTGGGAGCGGGGATGTTCGTGTGAGTCCAGTCCACGCCATTGCAGGTGGCGACGAAGACCTTGTCACCTACGACAAGCGGGTAGCCCGAGGTGGCATTGTGCTGGAACACGCCCAGCTCTTTGTACATGTCATACACCCAGAGGATGTCCATGTCCTGAGCGCCGGGGACGACTTCAACGGGTTTGCCGTCAGGTCCGGGGGAAGCCATGAACGCGGCCTCCTCCTGCATGCCCTGGTTGCCATTGGCCATGCCATCCACGTCAAAGCAGATGATCTGGCAGCGGTTACCGGGAACGTAGCCCTTCTTACCCACGATGGTGGGGGAAGCGCAAACACCGAGGTACTCCCAGTCGTTCACTTTGCCAGTGCCCATCTTGGGGCTGACCATCTGGTAGAGGTACTTGCCTGTCTTTTCATCGAATGCCATCACGATACCGCGATCGCCAATATGGGCCGGGTTACGAGGGCTTTCATTGTTGGTGCCGATGTAGACTTTGCCGTCAGCCACCACCGGGGTGCCGTAAGTCTGGGAGCCGAGCTTGGCCACCCAGAGGCAGTTCTTGGTGGTGGTCATGTCGATGTCTTCCGCACCAGGGGCCGTGTTGGCCTCCTCAGCGTTGGGGCGGAGGCGACCGGCAATCTTTGGAGCCGCTTTGGGGCCCAGCTTTTTGCCGGGGCTCATTTCCACAGGCAGCCCTTTTTCAGCGGAGACCATGTTGCGGGAATTGATGCCGCCCCACTGCGGCCAGTCTGCAGCCTGCAATCCGGCCATGGCTGCGACCGTGGTGAGCATGATGAGAGTTTGCTTCTTCATAGGAACTAAATTGGGTTGGGAAGGGTTCTTGGCGGCAGCCCTTACTTGTTGGCCGTGACGGAGATGTTGTCCAGATAGGCGCGCTTCTGGTTCAAGGGTGTGAAGCTGAAGATACCTGGGGAGCCGTTTTTGTGAGCCATGGAGACTTTCACTTCAATGGTCCAGGCCTCGGGCTCAGCCTCTTCTTTCGGCCAGGCCTTGGCCTTGACGACGCCGCTGCCATCGGGGTTCGAGTCCACACGTGTCTTCAAGACATACCATTTGTTGGCGATGATCTTGTAAGGCACGACTTCCTTGAGCCGCTCCAGGTTGGAGCTGACTTCGAGCTGACCGGCATTGCCGCGCAGCACGATGGAGTAGCGCTGGTTGATCAGACCAATGTCCGACTTCACACGAGCGCTGCCGTCGGTGAGGACGTCTGCCTGGAGGGTGTAGTTCGAAAGATTGCTGGGGGCGATGAAGGTGGTGGCGCGCTGGAAGAGGATGCGGTCGAAGGTCTTGGCGAAGACTTTGTTTCCGTTGAACTCGCGCACGTCGAACTTGAAACGGGCCCCGATCCAGGGAAGCGGCGGGTAGGAGAACTTCACGTGCTCGGCGGGCTGCTCCTCATTGAGCTCAGTTTCATCGAACGTCATGTTGATGGGGAGGCTCTGGAGCACGCGGCCACGAATGGTGCCGAAGATGCCGCCTTCACCTGTGGCCTTGAAGGCTCCGGCGGAAAGCTTGGCGGTGGGGGCGACGACGAGTTCACCGGTTTCGTTGAAGCTGGCGTCCAGGGTGCTCTTGACCTTCGCAGTCGGAGGGATGAAGGATTCCCACTTGGCGTTCTTCACAGCGCCGACTACGAAGCCGTTGGCATCCACACTGCGGACACGGAACTTCTGCTTCTCACCAGGGGTGAGCACCACTTCGGTGGGGATGATTTGGAGGGCCTTGGCAGGGCCAGCCTTGGGGATCTCTGCGATGGGAGCCTTGTCCCAAGTGATGCCTTTGTTCTCAATGGCGAAGCAGTAGAACTTCTCTGTCGTGTGCACATAGACGTGGCCATCAAACACGATGGGAGAGCCAAGGCACTGGCCGGCCAACTTCACCTCGGAAATGATCTCGGCGTCTTTCTCGCCTGGCTTCAAGATGACGAGGCGACCGTCGAGAAGCGCGGCGAAGATCCAGCCATTGGCGTAGGAGAGGGAGGCGTGCACGTTGGCAGTGGACATTTTCTTGGTCCACTCCAGCTCCCCCGTGTCGGCATTCACGGCGTTGAGCACGCCTGTGTCATCCATCTGGTAGATCTGGTTGCCCACGATGATGGGCGAGCCGTTGCTGCTGCCGATGTGATTGCGCCAGTTTTCAACCTTGGCGGTTTCCAGAGCGGTCGTCTCTGCGCCTGGGGCGGCAGGGGCCAAAGTCTCAGGGAGCTTGATCGAGGCGAGGCGGCCTTTGTCGGTCGAGTCCACGTTTTCATCTCCGTGCACGGAGATGAGGTTGCCCTTGTAGAGGAGCACCGAGGCGTTCACCCCGTTTTTGCACGCCTGCCAGCGCCAGAGGGGCTTGCCGTTGCGGGCATTCACGCAAACGATGTTGCCGCAGCCGGTGCCGCTGTAGAAGACACGCTTGCCGTCCCGAGTCTCAAACACGGGGGTGGAAAACGAGCTGTCCACCGGTGGGCTGACACCTGGCATGGACCACCAGACGAGTTCGCCAGTGATCTTGTCGTACGCATAGAAGCGGTCTGCGGCAGGGCCATCGGCACCCCAGTTGGAAGTGATGCCGTGGATGATGACGAGGTCGCCCTCGATCACTGGGGTACCCACGCGGGAGTTCGGGAAGCTCATGCGGCCGAAGTCCTCCATGGTGGAGATGCGCCACTGCTCTTTGCCCTCAAAGTCAAAGCAGACGAAAATGCCGTAGTGCGTGATGAGGTAGACGCGCTTGGCCACGGGGTCGACCGCCGGGGCACCGATGGAGTACCGGTCGTACACGGTATCGCTGAGGAAATCCTTGAACTCGCGCTCCCAGATGGCCTTGCCTGTCTTGGCATCCATGCAAGTGAGCGTCTCCACCAGATCCTGATCCTTGCCGTGGTACCCCCAGGAGAAGACCTTCCCGTCTGCGATGACGGGGGATCCACGACCGCTGGAGTCATGCACCCAGAGGGGGGTGGTGTTCAGCTTCCCCTCCTTGTAGTGCTCAAGTGACACGCCGGTCTGGAGAGGACCGCGCCAAATGGCCCACTCGTGGGCCTCCTTCTTCTCGGCAGCTTGGGAAGAGCCAGCCTGGATCAGAGCAGCAGCGGCAACGAGACCGCAGAGACGTGAGAGTGTGGACATAGAGTGGGTCAAATATGCAAAGCGTGATTTCAACACTGTCAGTTACGGACATCAACCCGAAACGAGACGCTGTTCCCCCTCCGCGACACGCCAGCAAGGCGGGGCGATTGAACGCCACCGAGAGGCTGAATCTATCACAGAGGCAGGAAGCAACGATGCAAGGGCGGACAAAGACAAAGTCAGTGTGAGACCACCGCTCCCGGTCAGGCAATTGGACAAGAAATGCCCACCAAATTAATCGAATCCGCGAACTTAACTGTCGGCATGTCAATAGTGAAATCCTAAAAAATACTAAAATCGCGTCTGATTCTCAGTTCGCAGGATTGATGCAACCGCTATTTTTTGAAAAAGTTGCCCGGCAATGATTGACGCATCCTTAAAAGATTTTAAGATTCACTTGTTCTGCGAACTCCCGTTTGGCAGGCCGATTGGGTGCAGCCTGGTTTGCTGTTTCCTTTCGTTCCGATCCTCGTATTGGTTGCTGGATCGCTGGCTCTCCGGTCGCAAGGCCGGAGAGCCTCTCTCTTTTTAGCGGTCGCGACCTGCCAGTTTGGTACCACTGGGATAGAGGTGGGCAAGCACGGTTTCGCCCAATTCGGTGACGAGAGTTTCCATCTCCTCATTCACGCTGGCCACGCCCACATCCTTGCGGGAGGAGCGCTGCCAAACGGAATCCACCTTGTCTTTCAGCACTTCGATGATGGCGGCGACCTCATTCTGCCAGTGCGCAGGGCGGGGATCCCGCTTCCAGGCACCACGACCGCGCCCGAAGTGGGCGACGGCGAGGTAGCTGAGCAGAGCCAGCTTCATCTGCTCCCGGAAGTGCTCCCGAGACCAGTGGAGCTTGTTGTCATCGCCACGGACGAGATTGTAGGTCTTGATGAGGGCGTAGGCCCCCAGGCCACCACTGATGCCGCCGATCAGGGCACCCCCACCGAAAGTGAGGCCACCAGCCTTCAAGTCGACGACCAAACCTGCCAACGCCCCCGAGGCGATGCCGCCAAGGGCGCTCCAGACGGCGGCCTCAACGTGCTGCGGGGTGGAAAAGTCCTGCCGGGCGGCCTTAAGCATCTCCCCTTCTTCGTCGGTGCCTTCCAGATCGTGGAGGGCGATGAGTTCATTCATGGTCTGCTCGGCCCGAGCCGCCAGGGACTGGCTGAGCTTTTGCCGGGCATCACTCCACTCAGACTCGATCTGACCGCGCTGGAAACCCAGCTTCTGTAGGAAGCTCTCGGGCTTCACGGTCACGCCATCCAACGCATTGGCCGTGAGCTGATGAGCCAATGCGCGCATAGACCGGTGGAAGACTTCAAGATTCCGCTGGGTCCAAGCCTTCTCCACACTGGCGAAAGCTTCGTGCTTGGTCTCAGGAAGGACGCGGGCCAGCGTATTGAGCAGCTCCCCTTCCTGCACCCAGCAACGGGAAAAGGCGTCCATATTCAGGACGGCCCGCACGATGTCGAACTTCTCCAGGTGGGTTTTCCACACTCGCTCCTCGGCAGCCTCTTCTTCGGCAGGTCGAGGCGCACCCGTTTGATTCAGCAAAACGAGCACGGGTTTCCCCAGCCAGCCCAGGATTTCCATCTCGGGCTCGACGAAGGTGCCACCGACGAGGCTCTCGCTGGCATTCACAAGGTAGAGCACCACATCCGCGTCCTCACGCACGTTTCGCAAAGCCTGCTGGCTGCACCAGAGAGGCATGTCGGTGATGCGATCCCACATCTGTGTGAAGAACCAGGCCAGGGGCTTCTCCATGCGCTGGAGCCGCTTGAGCAGGCGCGAGGAATCGCCAAAGCCGGGAGTATCCCAGAGGACGAGTGCGGCGTCCTCGGTCTCCATCAGAGTGTAGGAGGTGTTGTAGAGAGTGACGTGGGCAGCATCCCGGACCTCGCCCACATCACGGCGCAGGAGGGTCCGCGCGAGCGTGGTCTTGCCTGCGTTCGTGTGCGAGATGAGGCTGAGAGTGATCTTGGTGGGCACGGTGTCGGTGTGAGTCCTCTGTCAAAAATCGTAGTTCGAGCTTCGCGCAAGGGCTTTCATGCGACCCAGCTGACATTCAAGCCATCCATAATCGTCTTCCAGGACTGGGCTTTGTCGGAGAGGCGCTTCTCCATATCGGCAAACCCCGACCATCGACGACGCAGATCCGCATCATCCAGGGCCAGGAGCAACATGGGCGCGGGAGATTTTTGACGCATGAGATTGAGGAGGGCCTCGACGAGCCAGCGCTGCACTTCAGCCTCGGGGACGGTGGCCATGTTGAACGCAAGCAGGCATCGTGCCCCGGGGGCGGGCAGCGCAGCGACAAACTCCGCCTCCCCTCCCACTGGCACACTGTGATACTCGATCTGACCGACATCGCGCCAGCGGCGGTGGGCCCACTGCCTCCAGCGATCCTTGGCAGGAGCATCATGAGGAAGGCCGTGGGTAATGACGACAGCGGAGGCGCCAGAGCCAGGCACCATGCCCAGCAGGCCTTGAGTGTAGCTTTGCCAGTCACTGGAAAGGATCTCGCGACTCGGGACACGAGCTGAGCGGAGCAACTCCAGCAACAGCAGCAGCGCCCGTGGGAAAACGACAGTGAGGCCGAGGGTCACGGCATAAAGATGAATCCACGGGAGGGCTTCACCTGGGGTAGGCGCTTTGGCATCTGCGCGGCGACGCATCTCGTGGACGTTCGCGACCGGAACAGGATTCCCCGTGATGGCCGCTGCGGGAGCAAACAGGACGGAGAAGAACTTCTTTGCGCTGGAGTCATCCAGCAGTGTGCTCTCCCACACAGCCCGGTATTCTTTGGACCAACCGCGGGCATACATGGCCGTGATGCTGCCCAAGGCGAGCAAAGCGGCACCGATGTGCAGCCAGCCGCGGAACCGCAGGTAGAAGCGATGGAGCGCAGGAGCCGCAGTGAAAGTCTGGAACCGCTCCAGACCGATACCTTCAGGCGTGCTGGCGGGATCCGCCTCCACCGGCAAACGGTCGAACTTGGACAAAATGCGCTGCACCCAGGCGGGGGCCGTACGCGGCTTCACGGGAGGCAGGCTAAGCAAGCACACCGCCACATTCCATAAGATGATGCCGATGAGCGGCAGCGAGAGGAGGTTGATCTCACTCTCCTGCCCCAGTGCGGCAAGCCACCAGCCGACGAGAAAGGCGATGATCCAACCCGTGATGCCAATCCACGAGGGGATGTAGGGAGTCGTGAGCCGCGTGCCCCACCGCGGCTGGAGAGCACGGCTGGAAAGCCAGCGGGCACGCCGGGAAAGGAGTTTCGCCGCGC
>JBGGMQ010000542.1:0-5446 GCA_041287975.1 Verrucomicrobium sp.
CTGAAGGACAGCTTTGACGTCAAGGAACTGATCCTGGTGGAGAATGACCAGGGGCGCGTCCAGCACTCCGCCTTCTCGTTGGGAGATTCCGTGATCGAGCTTGGCGAATCCCAGAGTCAGTGGGCACCACTCTGCGCGGGCCTGCACGTGTATGTGCCGGATGCGGACGCCACCTACGCCAGGGCCATCGCCGCGGGAGGCACCTCCCTCTACGAGCCCGCAGACATGCCCTACGGTGAGCGCAGCGGTGGCGTCAAAGATCCCGCAGGCAACCACTGGTACATTGCGACGACCTTGGTGAAGTCAGAGGGATGAAGCTCAAGGGAGTTTGGGATGAAGGAGTTTATGATCGAGGATCCCGATGGCAACACCGTCAACTTTGGTGAGGTCGTCGGCCTCCAAGACTGACCTTCAGCTTTGCTCCTCAAGGTCACTCTGGAGAATCGCACCAATTGCCTCCGGGACCATCTGCCGGGGGATTCCAGCCTGCGAATTGCCGGATTCATACACCCGATTGCCGGATTCATCCAGTCCCTGTTGCGACTGTTCACTTCCGGGGAAGTGTTCGTAATACAGACTCATCAATGCGGCCAGTCCGCTGGTGGCTTTGGTTCCATACTTTCGGCTCCAGCATGAAACTTCCTGAGCAAAAGAGACCTGAAGGACTTCCCTCGCGCCTCCAACCGCGAGCCTTCGGCAAGGGCACACGCGATGCGATATCGCCCCGCGAGGTGGAGCCTGATGCAGACTTGGGAACCGATAAAGCTGCCGGTTCCCCTGAGACGCGGCAACGCTGGCGCCCCTCCAAGCCACCCCTTCAAGCGGCAGATCCTCGTGTCTTCTCTTCCAGCCCCCAGCCTGGCCTACCATTCAATGCGGCATCATCCCGCCCTGAAGTCTCTTCCCATATTGAGCTACTGTGTGTCCTGGGCTCTCCAGAGATGCACTCTGCACTCTTTTCCAAGCTGGGTGTGCCGTTGCTTTACTGCTCCGATCCACTGCAAGCCTTCGAGGTCTGCCTAAATCTGCCCGTGAGGGGCCTCTGCTGCACAGGTCCGTTCGAGAGTGAACAGATTGCGCGTCTCTGGCGGGCCGGATTGGGGCGCGATCCCAAGTTCAAACTAGCCCTTCTGCATCCTCACGATGCCCCTGTCATCCAGTCCCCTTTTCTGCAGGAGCAACCCGAGGCCACAGCGGATATCATCCCTGTCGTTCTTGAATTGGGCACTACCGAAGCCATGCTCATGGACTGGTGGCAGGCAGACCGCGTTCAACCGTCCGCCACCCAATCTCCGACCCCATCAGAGGCCATCCCAGTTTCAGCGTTCAAGTTTGCCTCAACCCTCACCCCTTCCGCCCCGCGGAAGACTGACCCGGAATCGCGGCTGATTGCCAAGTTGACCAGTTTATAAGGCCGACCGACGGCAGACATTAACGAAAGCAGAATCACTTCAGCCGCCCGCCATGGGGGGCAGGCACCGTGAGTACTGGCAATGTTTCAGCCGCAAATTTTACTCGACATCGCCTCGGCTTGTCCTGCAAAGTAGCAAGGCTGCACTCTCGTATCGTACTTTGGCTGTCCCAGCCTCCGAGAGCCCTGCCCGTCACCTCAGAACCTGTTTGGATGAAAACGCTGGGTGTGTTGCGAGGCATTTTGAGTCTGGACAAGGCGCGAAGAGGGCGTGAATCGTGCTTCACAACCGATGAGCAACGCCGTCCAGGCTCAAAAGGACCGCAACACAGAGAGGCAGATTCCAGTCTCGGCGAAGCCGCTATTATCTTAATTCCTTAATTTGTCCTGCCGCACCCAGATGTTTTTATCCAAACAGGTTCTCAGGCCCTGCCGCAGCGCTCAATCTCACCTCGCATTGCCTGGCTACGCATTTATGAACTACTTCGTGATTCTCCTGTTGCTCCTCGCTCCAGTGTCGGTGGCAAATGCTCAACTGCCCGCCAAGGAACCCGCGAAAGTCGGCACCACCGCCGATCTTCGCGCCCTGCTCCTCACAAACAAATGGTCATGGCGCAACATAAGTGCAGGCATACCTGACCGCGAGTGTGTCTTCATGCCAGACGGCACCTTCCGGCATCCTAACTTCACGGCGAAATTTGTCATCAAAGACATCCACACCGTCGAACTCAATCGAAAAGGAGGCGAGCAAGCCGTCATGACCTTGAGCCCAGACTTCATGACTTTTGAACTCCTCGACTTTGACAAAGCCCGACGGATTACCGGACGCAGGCTGCCGAAGTAGCGCATCATTGAGATGGCCCCGGCGATCGCCACCTTTCGGGGCACTCCGCGGTGCAGATGAACAGAAGTTTCTGCCTGAGAACCTGTTTGGATAAAGGCGCTGGGTGTGTTGCGAGGCATTTTGAGTCTGGACAAGGCGCGAAGAGGGCGTGAATCGAGATTCACAACCGATGAGCAACGCCGTCCAGGCTCAAAACGACCGCAACCCGGAGGGGCGGATTCCAGTTTCGGCAAAGCCGCTCTTATCCTAATTCCTTAATTTATCCTGCCACACCCTGATGTTTTTATCCAAACAGGTTCTGAGCAGGCGGAGCCCGGAGCCAGCTCGCCGGACTCACCTTCCACCATGCGCTGCCCTGTCTGCAGCGATCATCTCTTCCAGCAATTCCCAGGACATGCCCGAGCCCCAGAGTTTGGGATGCTTTTTCGACATCAGCCCCTTTGCCCCCAGGGCTATCAATTTCCCTTC
This sequence comes from Verrucomicrobium sp., assembly GCA_041287975.1. Classification (GTDB taxonomy): domain Bacteria; phylum Verrucomicrobiota; class Verrucomicrobiia; order Verrucomicrobiales; family Verrucomicrobiaceae; genus Verrucomicrobium. The sequence continues at coordinate 2,724 of JBGGMQ010000542.1, forward strand.
GGGGTTCATCATGGGCGTCCCGCTGTAGCCGTAGCTGGCCATATGATCGACCGCAACGAACCACGTGCCTGAGCTCGTGATTTCAATACGCTCCAGCGGGGTCAACAACAAGGCACTCCGCTCACCGAGCAGCGGATTCGTCGGGAAATACACGGGTTCTCCCGGCGCAGGAACCGAGGAAAGCACTTCGACATAGTCCGGCGTGGGAAACGAGCCCTTCAGGAGTACGAGATCACTCGCAAAGTGACGTTTCACCACCCGCAGACGCTGTTCCCGGATGCCAGCAGGTATCCCCGTCTGGCGTTCGTACCGCAGGGGTGATTTGACTGCGATGGTTTGAAACTCTGCAGGCCCGCTCTCATTCACTTTGGTCAGGTAGACCGGAAGATTAGCCGCATCCCGCATCGTCAGGACATCACTTCCCTTCGGGACCCCGTGTGAGGTGGCAAGAAAGTAACCGTCACGGGTGATGGGAACTGCCAGGGAACCGTTTACCGTGAGACTCCTCGTTGGCTTGACAATGGAGGTCTTGCTCCCCTTCCCCTCCACTGCCCAGATCTGTACGTGCTTGAGGAACTTGGCAGCCTCAAAGTCGGTCACCGAACGAAAGCCGCCTCCGCTGCAGTTTCCGAGTAGAAATACCGCCGCGACGGCAGCAACTAGAGCGAGGCATCGCTTCATCTTTGAGATCATAAATGGGGTCCAGCAGCATGCTATTGAGTCGCCCCAGCGATGTCGAACCCGAATTGCCCCGGCCCGACCGACTCCGCGTTTCACATTGACCCCACCTCCCACCTCCTTCATCGTCTCCCCCTGCATCATTCCCTTATTGTTCCCTCAAACTTCCTCTTTGATCCCTGGCCTTTCGCCATTGAACCTTCCTTGAATTTTGGCTCTTGAACTTTGAGTATTAAAGTTTCGCCCTTTCCGCCTGGCCCAATGTCTTCTCCAGTTCCCGCCTCCGCTTCCGATTCTTCCCCACAGCCATGGATCATCCGCATTTCGGATGTCTTCGCCCCTATCGCGGCTGAAGTTCTGAAGCACTTCGGAGCAGACTCGCACACCGCCTTGGGCGCGGAGTTCTACTCGATCAAGACCCTCACGCCTGAAGCGATCCGCAGCACACCAGCGAGCATCTTTGCCCGGTGGAACCTGCCGCTGCAGCACACCTGGCCCTGCAATCCCCAAAAGATGGAGGGCTTCATCGAAAAGGCCTCCCAGACGCTGCTGAAGAAGTTCGGGCCCCAATTCCCTCAACAGTTGCTCATTGGCCAGCTCAATCCGGGGTCGCCGGACCCCTACTACAAGGGTCTCGCCTCCAACCTTCGTGGGCGTGCCCTCCAGGTGCTCCCATCCATGCCCGCCAAGGATGTCGAGGGCCAGGACAGTCATCAGAAGACCCTCTTCTGCCTCGTGGGCAAGGAAGGTCTGTTCTGCGGCATGCAGTCGCCGCTCGACTCCAACGGCCTGTACGCGGGCGGCAGCCTCTATGTGGCCAAAGACTCGCCCGACACCATCAGCCGCGCCGGAGCCAAGATCGCGGAGGCCCTGCACTACCTGCGCATGCACCGGGATCCTCTGCCCGCGGGCAGCCGATGGCTGGAGCTGGGTGCCTGCCCCGGGGGCATGACCTCGGAGTTGCTGGCCCGCGACTACGTCGTCACGGCCATAGACCGCTCTCCACTGGACCGTCGCCTCTACCAACGGCCCCGGCTGGACTTCCACCAAGTGGATGCTGCCGAGTTCGAGCCCCCACCGGGAGTGCGCTATGACGCGATCCTGTCGGACATGAATGGCGAGCCGGACGAGTCCATGAAACAAGTCGCGCGGCTCTCCCGGCAGCTCCGGCCCGGTGGTATTGCCATCTTCACTCTGAAGCTGCCCAAGGTGGAAACAGTCGCTGATCCGCTCATGCTTCGAGACGCCATTGTGGCCCAGGCCAACGGGGCAAAGCTGGCCCTTTTCGCCCAGACCCACCTCACGTACAACCGGCACGAGTTCACCCTCTTTTTCGAGAAGTCGGCTGCATAACCGCCCCGTTCCCCGGCGTAGTTCTTCGTCGCGAAACTTCCCTCTGGACTTCGCGGACGCTTTCCGTTAGCCAAGAGACTCCTCCTGTTTTCAGTCTGTTTCACCTACCAACACCAACCCACAAATCGCACACGACCTTATGGCCAAAATCAAGTTCGGCTCCGAAGTCTACACCTGGTTCATGCAGGGCTCCGGGCAAGCCTACAACAACAAGCTCGACCACATGATCCAAGTGGCAGGCGAGAGCGGCTTCGCCGGCATCGAACCCATGCACTTCTGGATGGGTGACCTCGCAGATCCCGCCAAACTCAAGGAGAGTCTGGACAAGAACAAAGTCGAGCTCGCTGGCATCGCCCTCGTGTGCGGCTGGAACGAAGCCGTGGAAACTGCCGATGAACGCAAACAGGCGGACGACACCATCGCCCTCCTCAAGCACTTCCCAGGGGCCAAGCTTTGCACGGTCCCCCTTCCGACGAACCGGAAGAACATCCAGGAGCGCCGCCTCAATCTGGTGAAGAACGTCAACGCCGTGAGCCGTCGCGCTGTGGGTGAAGGAGTCGCCTGCTCCTTCCACCCGAACAGCCCCCCTTCCTCCGTCGTCCGCACTCAGGAGGACTACGATGTCATCATCAGCAGCCTCGACCCCACCGTCACCGGCTGGACCCCGGATGTAGGCCACATCGCCCGCGGCG